>JAFAHH010000885.1 GCA_019237355.1 Acetobacteraceae bacterium
CTTGCGACCGTGGGCAGTGACGAGAAGGCGCGCATCGCCCGGGATTGTGGCGCCGATCACGTCATCCTCTATCGAAGGGAAGACTTCGCCTCGCGTGTGTGGGAGATTACCTCAGGCAATGGCGTTGCCGTAGCTTATGATTCCGTCGGCAACGATACCTTCATCGGATCGCTCGAATGTCTCGGGTTTTTAGGAACGCTCGTGAGCTTCGGTCAGTCCTCGGGTCCGGTGGAGCCGTTCCCACCGGCTTTGCTTGCGCGGCGCTCGAATGCTCTGGTCCGCCCGATACTCTTCCACTTCGTCCGCGACCGCCAGTTCTTGAGGCAATGGCGGGGGAGACGTTCAGAGCTATTGCAGATGGTGTGATTCGCGCTGAAACCGGGCTTCGATTCCCGATGACCAAGGCCGCCGAAGCGCATCGCGCGTTGGAGCAGCGCCGCGTCACCGGCGCCATTGTCCTTGTGCCTTGAGGGAGCTTAGGCGGGAAAGACGCCTAGCGGCTCGAAATCCTGCTTCAACACCGACTTCGCGTCGGGGAAGCACATCCATGACGTGATCATCGTCGCATAGAGCCGGCGAAAGTCGGTGCTGTAACGCACGTTGCCGTCATCGAGATCGGTAAGGCTCGGCATACACCCATAATGCCCCCCGCTCACCGGCTTGCCCGCCACGAAAGCAATTCCCGCGGTCCCGTGGTCTGTGCCGAGATTAGCGTTTTCCGCCACCCGGCGACCGAAGTCGCTGAACACCATCACCGCGACATCGTCGGCGCGGCCGATCCGGGCCATGTCCTGCAAGAATGCCGCGATATGGTCGGAGGTGTAAGTCAAAATCCTGGCGTGGGTATCCGCCTGATTCACATGCGTATCAAACGCATTGTGCGGATAGGCCACGTAGTAGATGCGGGTCGGGAACCCGGCGGCGATTAGCGCGGCAACGCGCTCAAGGCCGAAACGGTAAAGGCCGTAATCAACGGGGGTGCGGTAGGCTGCGCAAGCGTCGCGCACATGAACCTCGGCGTGCGCCGGCTTGTCGCGACATCGAACAAAAAGGCCTCGGCGGGGTTGCGGGCGGCGCGCCCCGCAGCCAGCTTGGCGAGAGCGCTTTGCTCCTCGAATAGCCGCCCGCGCGCAAATTTTTCGGGATTATCGAACACCAAAGGCACATGGTTGCGCGCCCGCACCGCCAAGGACTGGTGGTCCTCGACGTCCACCACGAAATTGGGGGCGCCGCGCGGATCCATGGCGTCCGCGAGCCGCCCAAGCCAGCCGAAAGCGTCGCCGCTATTCGGCGCGCCGACGTGCCAATAGGCCATCGAGGTGAAATGTGAGAAGCTTGGCTGGTCATAGCCGATGCCGTGCACAATCGCCAGGTTCCCATCCTTGTACAGCCGCTCGAATCCGGCCATCGTTGCCTGCAGCGCAAAAAGATCATCGAGCTTGCGGAGCTTGTCGGCGCGTATACCGAGCTTCGGCCGGGCGCGGTAATAGGCGTCATCCGAATACGGGACCACGGTGTTCAGCCCGTCATTGGCGCCAGAAAGCTCGACGACCACCAGTATCCGCCCTTTGGCCGCCTCCGCGGCGCTGCCGAGAGAGGGCGCCGCGCCCCAGCCGACAACCCCGAGGGCCAGGCCACACATGCCGGCCCGCAGCACGTCCCGTCGCCCCAGGGTCCCAAGCTTCAGGGTGGCCATTCGCAAATCCTCCTCAGGGTCAGGCGAGTTGATATTCTGGGGCGCTCATAATCAGGTGCGCGGCCATTCGCAGCGGCTCCTCGAGACAGCTGCGGGCGCGCTCAAGGTCAGAAGTTCCGATCTGCTCGTTGAGGAATGCGATGACTGCGGTGCGCTCCTCCTCATCCACCTGCACCGCTAGGAAACGTTTAAGCAGCAGATCGACAGCTTCTCCGGTGGTTCTGGCGCCCTCCGCCATTACGATCCCGGTCAGGCTGAACTGTGCCGGATCGCGCAGGGTTGGCTTAACCTTACGGACCGCTTCCTGAAAACCCATGTAGCTGGCGTAACGCGTGTTGAATTCGTCTTTGTCGCTTAGAAGGTTGGCCGCGGCAGGGCTCGCCATCTTCTTGCCCGCCTCTCGCTCGGTTGTGGCCTCCGTGATGTTCATCCCGCCCAGAATCCGCGCGTTGACCCGACGGATTTCCGGATCCGGAAGCAGATTCGGATCCACGAAGTCGATCATGTCCGGCATCACCGCCTCCCGGGCGAAATTGCCGCGCGCGAGCAGGGTTCCCGGGGTGATCCAGCTCCGCCCCTGGGCCCATCCCGCTACCGTCGGCGGATTGAGTAAAGTCTGGCCGAGCTCGGTGCTGGTCGCATTGAAATCCGGCACCCCGGGCAGCTTCTTAAGCCCCAACCGGGCGATAGGTTGAGACGATCAGCTCAACCGGCCCCTTGATGTGTGTTCCCACCGGGGGCGCGCTGTAGAAATCGCGCGAAAGGAAAAGCGTGCGCAGGAAGGGCTTCAGTTCGTAGTCGTTGTCGCGCAGCAGCGCCCCGAGCCGGTCCTGAAAACCCGGCGACAGATCTTCGCGCACGAAGAAACGATAGAGCTTGCCGGCGACATAGTTGGCCGTCGCGGGTTGCTCGAGAATGATCTCGAGAACCTGTACCCCATCGAGCGGTCCGGTTCGCCCAAAAGGAACGTCTTCTCGCCCTCGTCGTGCTTGGCTGGGTCGATGCGGAAACTCAGATCGTCATCGACCCAGCCCGTGAAGGCGCGGGCGGCCTCGCGGATGTCTTGCTCCGTGTAATGGCCGACGCCCATGGTGAACAGTTCCATCACCTCGCGGCCGAAATTCTCGTTGGGCGCATCTTTCACATTCTGGCCGGCGTCGAGAAACACCAGCATGGCCGGGTCCTGGGCCACGGCGATGAGAAGCTCGCGAAAATTCCCGGTTGCGCCGCGCTGGAAAAGCGCGAGCTGCCGCAACATTTTGCGATAGTCGCGCACCTTCTCCGCGCCGGTCGCGAAATGGCCATGCCAGAACAGGGCCATCTTCTCCTCGAGCGGACGGTTGGTCGCGACCATACGGTCAGCCCACCAATTGGCAACCCGGCGCGTTTCCAAGGCGCTCGCCCGCAACCAGTAGAAAAAGCGGTTCGCCACCGGTTGCAGCCTGCGCGGACCGGAGGGCTTCACCGCAAGTCCCATAGCTGCGCCAGTCTCTGCGGCCAACCGCGTCGCCGCTGGCCGGGTCGGCGGAAACGGCGTCAGGGTCGGGTCATAGATGCAAGAGTGCTCAAAAGGCGCGAGATGCGCGTTCTCGATCTCTTCGTAGTCGACTAGGAAGGTCACCGCCGCTTCAGGCGCTAGGCGCGCGAGCCGCTCCACCTCCTCAGGAGGTCCGCCGAAGCCGGCGCGGTCGAGGAGATGGCGGGCACGCTCACAATTCCATTTGTCCGTTCGGATGGGAGCGAGATCCTCGACCCAATCCGAACCGAAACGGCCGGGGATCCTCGGCGTGCTCACGGCCTTTCCTCCATCTGTGGGCTGGGACCCTCGCGTGGCCACGATTATATTTTACAAGCCCAAACGGGGTAGCCGCTTATTTCGTATGGCTGGGTACTGCCGCTTACTCAACCGCTCCGTCCATTACGGCTCGGGACCGCCGCCGGGCTCACCGCTCGCCCGTTGGCACGAGCGCATACGGGAGAGACGGTCTGTTGCCGTCACCTTCGCCCAGTTCGACGCTGCGGTGGAACGCAGGGCAGCCGCATCCGAAGCCTATACGATGGGTGAGCGGCGGCGGGAATATCGCGACCATCGGCTGGAGTGGATGGTCAAATCAGGTGGGATCGAGGTCGTACTGCCCGGGTTGCGCGACGGCAACGTCCGCTTTCCTTGGCCGAATGAGTGATGGTGTGCCCCGCCACTATACCTGCTGATGGGGCACGCGGCATGATGGTTCCAGCTCACGACCACCCTCGTCCTGGAGTAAAGCCGTGACCGCAACGCCCTCTCCTTTCACCTTGCGCATTCCGGACGCACAGATCGAGGATTTGCGCGAACGCCTTTCCCGGACCCGCTTCCCCGACCAGGCGCCTGGCCCGGCCTGGGCCTACGGCACGGACGTCGATTACATGCGGGGTCTCGTTGAGTACTGGCAAACCAGTTTCAACTGGCGTGCGGCCGAGGCGCGGCTCAATGCTTTCCCCCAATACAAGGTCCCAATCCGCGGGATCGAACTGCATTATCTTCATATGCCCGGCAAAGGGCCGTCCCCGATGCCGCTGCTGTTATCACATGGCTGGCCTGGATCGGTCTTCGAGTTCCTGGACCTCATTCCGCGCCTGGCTGATCCGGCCCAGTTCGGCGCCGTCCCGGCCGATGCCTTCACCGTGATTGCTCCGTCCCTGCCAGGCTATGGCCTGTCGTTCCGGCCGGGTCAGGAGCGATTCAGCATTGAGGCGATCGCCGATTGCTTTGCTGAGCTGATGACCAGCGTTCTGGGCTATTCGCGGTTCGGCGCTCAGGGCGGTGACTGGGGCGGGTTCGTAACGTCGCGGCTCGGCTTTGCGCATCGGGCCAAGCTGTTCGGCATCCACCTCAATCTCCTGGCCGTGCGTCGTGACCCCTCCATGCTGACGAACCCCACTCCGGAGGAGCAGCGCTTCCTTGAGGAACTGAAGATCTGGCTCAAGGAAGAGACCGGATACCAGTGGATCCAGGGCACCCGGCCCCAAACACTCGCCTTCGCGCTCACCGATTCGCCGGCCGGACTGGCGGCATGGATCGTTGAAAAATTCCGGGTCTGGTCCGATTGCGGCGGCGACGTCGAGTCCGTTTTCACCGAGGACAAGCTCCTGGACAATATCGCGCTTTATTGGTTTACGGGCGCGATCGGGTCCTCCTTTTGGCCTTATTACGCCCGGATGCATGGACCGTGGCCAATTCCTGACGGGGGCACGATCGATGTGCCGGCGGGATACTGCCAGTTTCCAAAAGAAATACTACGCCCGCCGCGCTCTTTGGCGAGCCGCACCTACCGGGATATCCGCCGGTGGAGCGAAATGCCTCGCGGCGGTCATTTCGCCGCCATGGAACAGCCCGATGCGCTCGCATCTGAAATTCGCGAGTTTTTCCGGCCGCTGCGGCCTTCGCCGGGATTCTAGCTATATCGGCTATGGAGCGCGATGGCATTGAGGCGGACTTGGGTCCTAGAGCGCGATGGCTTGAGGCGGAACCGTCGAAAAGCCTGAATCGCGCTCTGAAGACCAAAGTTCCTAGAGCGGGATGACTTTATCTAAAGTCATCCCGCTCTAGCCTAATTCGCGAGCGCCGGGTACCATTTACGCGGTAAATGGGCCCCCGGATTGGGCTCCTGATCGTCGGAAAGCCTCAATCCCGCTCTTAAAATCGGCATCTATCGGAATCTAGAGGATGATGCCGAGCTGAAGCCGTCTGGTCAGCCGGACCGAACTACCGGTAGCTTCGTGACATCAACCGGGCCATGCTGGCTGGAGAAGATGAGAGATGCGCCATGCGATTGCTGTTGCATAAAGCCGCTGATCTGATGATTGAGGGTGTCATACAGCGTCACCCGGCCGCCCATTTCGATAGCCAGACGCCGCATTTCAGGAAAATAGGCGTAGCGGACATTGTTCTGGGCGCCGGTGCTGCTTGGCCGACCCAAATTTGCGGGCCACCAATTTCCGGAGCCGAACGAACCCGATGGCGCTAACGGACCATCGGAATCGACGGGGGCCGCGGGCCCCTGCTCCTGCTGTCTGCTGGGGTAATCGGCCTCAAAGCGACTAGCCTGGCCTTGCTGTGGCAGGGTGCCCGCTCGGATCAGGCCCGGCTCACTCGCGATGAGTCCTGCAAGGTCATTACACATCCGATCGATGCGGGCCTTCAGATCATGGTTGAACATTTCGGAGATCATAAGCATGCCACCGCGCATCCACTGACCGGGGCCGCCAAATTCCCGGTGGTTGAACTGCGCCATGGTTCCGTTACCGTTGATCATCGCGTTGAGCATGCTCAATACGGCATCCGCGCTGAACCCGTGGCGCTGGGCCAGCCGAGTGATCTCCTGCTGAGCATCTGGGGTGAGCTTTTGCATTCGGTGAGATGGGATCCTTTGCGCCCGGCCGTATAGCCCACGCAATAGTTGCCGCCTAGAGTAGTTCCACTGTGCCAGCAGGCGCAGACCGCTGAGGACGGCCTGTGTCAGCTTCGTGCTCCCGGCCTCGAGACGGAAAGTCGCCAGGAATCTCGGGACTCGAGTATCTCATGGTATAAGGTACCCCCTCCCTGTTGGGGCTGCGTCCTTCCTTTGGGCCAATAGCTTGCTCCGATACACCCCCTTACACCTACCGATGTTTCCTCCCTTCCTCTGCCCCTCCCGCCTGGAGGGGCTTTTTTTGGATCTCCCTAAATCTGCTGCTCGTTGGATCGCTCTCTGAGCCCCCCGGCCTTACCCGGCGTATGCCGCACTCGACCTTTCCCGGAAAGCCTCTCAAAATTGCTGGCGGTTCGAGATCACCATGTATGTTCGCGTGATCGCGAGGAGGCGTGAGATGGGAAAGCTGATCGACGGCGTCTGGCACGACCAGTGGTACGACACCAGGAAAACCGGCGGGCGCTTCGTCCGCAGCGATAGCCAGTTCCGCAACTGGATTACGCCTGATGGCGCGCCCGGACCCACTGGCGAGGGCGGCTTTGCAGCCGAGCCCGGACGCTACCACCTGTACATCTCCCGCGCCTGTCCCTGGGCGCACCGAACCATGATCTTCCGTGCCCTGAAGGGGCTGGAGGGGGCCATCTCGGTCTCGGTCACGCACTGGCTCATGGCCGGGCAGGGCTGGACCTTCGAGCCGGGTCCAGGCGTGATACCCGATACGGTCAACGGCGCGCGGTTCCTGCATGAGATCTACACCCGCGCGGACCCGCATTACACGGGCCGGGTGTCGGTCCCGGTGCTCTGGGACAAACAGCGGCGGACCATCGTGAATAATGAGTCCGCCGAGATCATCCGGATGCTTAACAGCGCCTTCGATGGGGCCGGCGCGCGGGAGGGCGACTACTACCCGGCCGGCCTACGGGCCGAGATCGACGCCCTGAATGCGCATATCTACGATACGGTGAACAACGGCGTGTACAAGGCGGGTTTTGCGACCACGCAGCCGGCCTACGAGGAGGCTGTCCGCCCGCTATTCGAGACCTTGGACTGGCTGGAGAAGCGGCTGTCCGGCCAGCGCTTCCTCTGCGGTGACCGGCAGACCGAGGCAGACTGGCGTCTCTTCACGACCCTGCTGCGCTTCGACCTGGTTTATGTCGGCCACTTCAAGTGCAACATCCGCCGGCTCGTCGACTACCCGAACCTGTGGTCCTACACGCGCGAGCTCTATCAGACCCCCAGGATTCGCGAGACGGTCAATTTCGACCATATCAAGGGCCACTATTATCAGAGCCACACCACCATCAACCCGACCGGCATCGTCCCGGTCGGGCCGGCCATCGACTTCGACGCGCCCCCCGACCGTCGGCTGGCCTAACCGCAAGCACGGCGACCGCGGCGCGTGCAGGCGTGGGGCGAGACGCAAGGGACTCCACGCCGCTCGTGCGTGCGCAAGGAGGCCTTGGCCTGTTCTCGACTGAGGAAACCGGCTGGTTACAACCGAAGGGGTTGGGGGAGGCTGGGGCATGGGAGTCGAGGCTGTTCACACCGAGGCCGCCTAGCCGTATGCCGACTTGCCGCTACGAGTGGGTCCGGGCAGGGGGCGCCGCCTTCGCCGATGACCCAGGTCACCGGCGGTAATCCTTTTATCTTACCGGCGGGGCTCGTATTATTTATTTATGGCACTAGTGCTGACGCGTGTCCCCTAAACGGGGGAGAGAGGCGGTCTGTGCTTTGGAGGACTGCAGGGAAAGCCGGCCGTGGACGATATGATTACCGGCAAGCAGCTGCAGCAGCTTGTCGCCACCAAGATCCGGGCTCCGCGATGTCCAGCCGGGCTGATTGACCGGCCTCGTCTGCTCGGATTGGTCGCTCACGTCCAGGTGAAGCAACTCGCGGTCATCCGGGCAGGGGCCGGGTTCGGCAAGACGACGCTCGCGGCAGCCTGGGCTCAGCGCTTGCAGCAGAGTGGAAATGCGATCGCCTGGCTGGCTCTCGATCCAGAGGACGATGAGCCGGCGCGGTTCCTCTTTTACCTGGTCCACGCATTGCGGCGCGCTTGCGAAGGCCTGGGCGAGGCGGCTATTGGCCTCATCTCGGATGCGTCGCTCGCCGCGCCGAGTACGATTGTTTCTGCTTTGATCAATGACTTGGCTGACGCGCCAGACGAGCTCTTTCTATTCCTGGATGATTATCACTGGATAACACACGCGCAAATTCATGAAGCGCTATCATTCCTGTTGAAGCATGCTCCGGGCCAGTTTCACGTCATAATTACATCCCGAATGGAAGTCCCGCTTCCATTGGCCAGGCTGCGCGCCGCGAATCAGTTGTTGGAAATCGACGGTTCGATATTGCGCTTTGATGTGGAAGAGACGCGCCGCTTTCTTGAGCAAGAGCATCTTGAAGGATTAGGTGCCTCAGAAATCAGTATTCTCCGCAACAAGACCGAGGGCTGGCCTGCCGTTCTGCGGATTATCGCATCCACGTTTTCGCAATCTACTGGAGATTTTGCTCAGTACGTTCAGAACCTTTCCGGCGCCTTACGCCCGCTCGGCGCGTATCTCGCCGAGATGCTCGGCGGCCTGCCAGAGGAGATGGTCCGGTTCATGTTGCGGACCGCCATCCTTGCCCGGCTCTGCGCCCCACTTTGCCAGGCCGTGACCCGGGTCAAGGCGAGTCAGGCCATTCTGGAATCCATTGACGCTCATCAATTATTGCTCAACCCGCTCGACCAGGAAGGACGCTGGTACCGTTACCATCCGCTGCTCGGCGAGTATTTGAGGCAGAAGCTGCACACCGAACTGGAGGACGAAATCCCGTGGCTCCATCGCTACGCCTATGGGTGGTACGCCTCGCAAGAGCAATGGACGGATGCGGTGCAGCACGCGATCGCGGCAGGCGACACCCACCAGGCTCTGCGCTGGATCGAGAACTGCGCGATGGCGCTGGTAAAGCAGGGCGATTTGCTTACGCTATTGGACTGGCAGCGGCTATTTCCCACCGAGCTCATGCGCGGCCAGATCAAGGTCAGGCTCGCAATCGCCTGGGGAATGGCGCTGGCCTTGCGTTTCGAGGATGCGCTGCAGCTCCTGGCGGAAATCGAACCGGATCTGAATTGTAACAACTCGGGAGAATCAGGGGCTCTGAAATGCGAATGCCAGACGATACGCTCGGTTATCGTCGCGCTGAAGGATGATAGCCAAACAGCCCTGCCTCTCGCAGAGGTCTGCCTCACCCAGTCGACTGACCCCTGGACTGCAAACGTCGCCTCCAATGTGGTCCGGTTCGGCTATTGGAAGGCTGGCGATCTAAATCGGTTTTACGGGACACCCTGGGTCTCTTGGTCCGATGACGAGGACCGGCGCAATGTCTTTGCGTCGGTCTACCGGCTTTGCTTACACGGGCTCGTAGAGATGCAGCAGCTCCGGCTTCGGGCGGCCGAACGCTGTTATCTGGATGCCATGGCTCTCGCGGAACAGCACGCGGGATCGAACTCGACAGCGGCAGCGTTGCCAGCGAGCCTCATCGCCCGAATTCGCTATGAGCACGGCTCGCTCGACGAGGCGGAAGCGTTGGTCGTGGAACGCTTTCCGACAATATTCGCGACCGGAATGCTCGAGTGCGCGCTGAACGCGTATCTCGTGCTGGCGCGGGCCGCCGAGCGCCGGATGAACATCGAGCGCGCTTACGCCTTGCTGGATAAGGCCGAGAATCTAGGCCATGTGCGTCAATGGGGGCGGCTCATTGCGGCCGCTTTAGCCGAGCGGCTCCGATTCTATGTTGCGGAAGGCAGGATAACCGAGGCTACCGCCTGTGTTGATCGGCTCGAGCAGCTAACAGGGCAATACCCGACACCTACGCGCTGCGCCTGGTCCGACATCCAGCACTACGCCGCATTGGGGCGTGCCCGTCTGGCCGCAGCCCAGAATCGTCGGCACGACACCATTTCTATCCTGGAAAGGCTGCACCGTGAGGCGAAGGCCGCCCACAACGATTACCGAGCTCTGTCCCTGGCCGCGCAGCTCGCGGTCGCTTTGCTCGCCGCCAACCAACGTACCGAGGCGGCGGATGCTTTCCGCAGCGTTTTGGCTGTGGGATCATCAGCAGGAGTCTATCAGACCATTCTGGATCAGGGACCTGAGATCAGAACATTGTTGTTACGGTTTCAGGAAGGGGCGGCGCGCACCGGGCAGTGCCGCGAACTCCTCGCCTATGCCGAGAGTCTGCTAGGCCGCTCGCGCGAAATGCACGAACCCACGCCTACGGCTGCCTCGGCGATCGCGGAATCGTTGAGCCCCCGGGAGCGCACAATCATCGAGCTGATCGGCCAGGGCCAGCCCAATAAGGAAATCGCGCGGACCCTTGGTATTACGCCAGAAACAGTAAAGTCTCATGTCAAAAATATTTTTACTAAGCTCGATGTCAAGAGGCGGGCCCAGGCCGTGTCGCGCGCTCAAGTCCTCGGCTTGTTAAGGACGCATTAGACCGCGGTCCCTGGCCACGATATGAGCGGGCCGCATTCAAGATTACGGACTGGGCTTGCCGGAGTAAGGCGGGGACTGCCCAGTTGTAAGGCCGCTCCGGTATGACAACGGTGCAGGTCATGCCGGAGCTGATCAGGACACCCTCAGGCACTTCGTCAATGTGAATGCGCACCGGAATCCGTTGCGCAAGTCGCACCCACTCGAATGTTGGGTTGGCATTGGCGAGCAGCTCCGGGCCATTCGGATTGTCGCGGTCAGTGATACCACGGCTGATGCTGTCAACGTGTCCGCGCAACGCAGGTCCGCCGCTCATCAAAATAATATTCGCCGCATCGCCCGGCTTCAACGCCGGGATCTTGGTCTCCTCAAAGTAGCCTTCCACCCGGTAGGAATCGCTGTCTATCAGGGCCATTGCCCTCGTGCCAACAGATATATACTGACCAATGTCGAGCGTCAGGTTTGTAATGAAGCCGTTAACCGGTGCGCGAATAACGGTTCGCTCGAGATTGATGCGGGCAGTCATGCGGTCGGCGACCGCTTGCATGTGCGCGGCGGCTGCGGAGTTCGCAGTGTATAGAGCATCCTGTTTGGCCTCATCGGATATTGAGAGCGAGGTTAGCTTAGTGCGCCGGTCAGCCTCCTGCTGACGCATCTGCATGTCCGCCTTGCGGGCGGCGACGGCGGCCTCGGCCGCGGCGAGCGCTGCCTTGTAACGCTCCTGATCGAGCACGAACAGTACATCGCCTTTATGGACGAACTGATTGTCCTTCACCCGAATGTCGCTCACGAAGCCAGACACATCAGGCGCCACCGTCACCACATCTGCCTGCACACGCGCGTCGCGGGTCCAGGGCGAGAGCATGTAGTAGTTCCAAAGCTCGTAAGCAGCCGCGCAGCTAATCGCGATGATGACGAGCGTGACCAAGAAGCGTGCAATGGTTTTCATTGGAACCACCCAGGTCCGCTACATAGCACAAGCCCGGAAAAGAGACAGACAAAAAGTCCGAAGCGGACAAGCCCCGGATGCCACACGAGGCGATAAGCCCCAAGGCGTGACAATACCCGGTCGATCACGAGAAAGAGCGGGATGGCCGCCAGAAAATACAGAAGAAGCGAAGGAGCTAACGCGCCAAACAGGCCGACTTCACGCAACATCAGATGGTCCCCGATCGCGATCCCACTCCGATCATTACGGCAGCATGATCGAGCTTGTCCCTGATAGAGGTTAACGCAGCAATTTGGCGGGCCAGGGCCTGCGCTTCCTGGTTGCTGAGGGCGCGATGGCGCAGCTCAGCGATCGCTCGCTCAGCTTCCGCCTGCGCCGCGCGCTGGACGCAATCAAGCCATTTCATTCCGTGGCCGGCCCTAGATTCCACGATTGTGATCTCGGGCGCGGTTATCGCATGCCACCGGTCGTCCTCGCGCACCCGGATCAACTCCCGGCCGGCGGCGAGTAAGGCGGCCCCACCATCGAAAGCAGCAAGGTCGGCCGCTTGGTCCAGACGCAGGTGGGTGCGCCATTGCTCGAGAGCTTCAGCCATCGAACTTTCGAATTCCGCGAGCCCGATAGGCCGGCGCGGGGCGGTAATCCTGTTCATCAGTTTCCGCGCGACACGGATGAAGCGGCGGCGGGCGGATTCGGGTGTTTCCGGTGCCACGATGGCCCACATCGCTAAAGCAACTAGGCAGGCGCCGATCGCAG
>JAFAHH010000981.1 GCA_019237355.1 Acetobacteraceae bacterium
ACAGGGGGCAACGACCACGCAGACCGCACCTCCGAAGCATTATCGAGCACACGCTACGCGCTCGCACACGAGGACACCGACCACGGGCACCACGTCTACTGACCACATGGCCAACCAGCTGAATGCCCAAAGCCTGGCCGCTTCGCATCAAGGCCGGGAATATGCGCCATCAGCGGGCAGGTAAGGCGGCGGGAACGAACGCATTCCGTGCGTGCTCCCGAAAGTGGCAGGGGCTGCCCTGGTTAGTATGCTTAATCGCACTGCTCGACGCCGCTGCTTACGGCCAAGCGCCACCGCCCGCGGCGGCAACGCCTCCTGGCGGGCAGCAAACAATCCCAGAGATCCAGCCCGGCCATCCGGCGAAAGGAAATGCCGCGCCCGAGGCGCCAAAAAAGGAGCCGGCGCCTTCGCCCCAGACTGCGTTTCCGTCCCCTCAGCCTGAAGGCAAGGAAAAAGGCGTGATCCGTCCGCCGCCCGTTGGGGATACTAGGGTGAAAACACCACCGCGGTCCTCTAATGCGCCTATGCCGGTAATTCCGCCCCCGGGTTCACCTGGAGGAAACCAGAACGTCGTGCCGAAGTAGCTTCAGCGGGCTTGGATCCGGCAGACTTCCGATCTCAAACTGGCCCGCTTCGGCGGGCCTTTTTGCCCGGCGCCCGAAAGCCCCGGACTAACCTGATGAACAAGCTGAGGAAAGAGGGCGCGTCAAAGGAAGGCCGCGGTGGCCAGGCCCAGCTTGAAAATTGGGTAGCCGAACAATTCCCGCCGGACAGCTGCCCCGCCGAAAGCGTGATCCGCGTGAAGGTTCGCAAATGCATTGCGGCTTATCGGCGCGAAATCGGACTGCACGAAGGCCAATAACTGAGTTGTTGGCATGCCGGCAGCTTCAGCGCGATCGATGCGCCAAACAATTGCACACGGCATCAACGGCGCGGGACAGATCGCCGGCAGTATCTGGGATGCGAAATTTCTCACCCACGGCTGGGCAGCACCGCCCAAACATGCCGTTTCCGAGCGCAGGAGCCCGCTGGGCGGCTTGTAGGGTCCGGGGGTTAGTCGGGTGCGGCCAAGCTGGAAAGGCCTCCAAACTGGCAGCAGTGATTGCTGTTTTAATCGCTGCATCACTGGCTCGGCCATATTGGGAATACTGCGACATGAAAAAGACAATTATCGCGTTTACTTTGGCAGCTACAGCTACATTGGCTGCTTGCACCAATCCCTATAATCCTGGACAGCGAGCAGCTGGCGGGCGCTCCTTGGTGGCGCCGGAGGCGCTGGAGTTGGAGCACTACTTGGTGGCGGCAAGGGCGCTGCCATAGGGGGCGTCACGGGCGCCGCGCTTGGAGCAGGCACTGGTTACATCACAACGCCGCAGCCACGCTACCGGGCATAGCCGCAGGCGACGGAGAGGGCGAGGAAGGCGGTTGACCTGGCGAGATGGTGGCTACGCATCGCGAGTTCCTCCTTTACCAGGCGCTACTCCCAAAGAGGGCGCGAAAAGCAATCTTCTTTACGGCAACGACGACGAGCGGCGGGGCCTGTAGCGTAGAGCGGCCTTAGCGCGTGAGTAAAGGATTGACCCGTTGATATCGGCGCGTACGCGGAGCTGTACGCCCGGCTCGCGATGACGACGCTGCAGCGCCCTTAGTGGGCGGCCTGATCGTATTTAGTTCCTGGCGTAAGCGGGAGTAATGGCGCGGGTGGGTCTGGATCTCTATCGTCCACCTCAATCATCTTGCGCCATCTCCCTCTTCCTGGCCCGGGCTTTGATCGTCTCGGCGCGTCTGTTTCCTCCCGCAGCGGTGCCAGGCCGGTTAAGCCAAACAGGCGCCGGGCCGACCGGTGTGTCAGCTCTACCGCAATGCCTTGAGCTGCAAATTCATCCAACATCACTGTTGCACTTTGGGTCGACACTCCCACGGCTTTTGCGAGTGTGGTCGCTGACACCAGGGGCGCTGCAGCCATCTGCAACTGCATGCAGGAATGCGGCAATCCATGAGGCGAGTGATTATCGCCAGCTCCTGATGAGCCTGGAACGGGAGGTTCAGTAGTCCTCATCGCCACATGTTGCGCATTCGTGCACCGATGTCGAGGCGAACTTGTCTCGCTTCGATACGGTCGGATGCCGCGGCTGCGGCTATCGGCCATGTCGTACATTCGAACAACTGCAGGAGGGCCGGTGGGATGAACCGCGTGCGTGAGGCGTACACGTGTCGGGCGCCCTGCGCACTCTGGCCGGACGTAAAGAAGCGCTGTGGGACGACCAGATGCAAACTGTTCTTGGCACGCGTCATCGCGACGTAGAGCAGCCGCCGCTCCTCCTCGATTTCTTGCGCTGTTCCGGTGCTGAGGTCGGAAGGGATGCAACCGTCAACCACATTGAGCACAAAGACAGATTTCCATTCCTGTCCCTTCGCTGAATGGATTGTCGAAAGAATCACGTAATCCTCATCCAACAGCGGTAGCCCGGCTTGGTCGCTCGTGGCTTCTGGCGGATCGAGTGTCAGTTCGGTCAGAAAGCGCGCCCGCGACGGATAGCCGGCCGCGATCT
>JAFAHH010000049.1 GCA_019237355.1 Acetobacteraceae bacterium
GGGCCGTTGGACATACTTGCACGCGCAACCGAGAAGGTCGGTGCGGTTGATGAGGATCTGCGGGCCGCGTGCCTCTCTGCCCTGGGGGCCAACCCGGCCGCGTGCCGGCGTTACGCCGAGGAATGGTCGTGGGACGAATGCGCGGCCCAGCTCCGGAACTCCCTTGCCTGGCTTGCAACTGAGGAGGAAACGCGGGTTAGAGTGGAAGCACTCTAGCTGTTGATGGGTCGATGGCCGTCAGCATAGGCAAGCTTGCCGCTTACGCCGTTGGCGCGGGCGCCTTACCCCCGCTGCTTCTCAAGGCTAAGCACCGGATAGATTTATGGAGGGCGAAGCATCCGTCCTTGGCGGGACATTCCCACCTAGCGCGGCGCGTTGCATCACTGGTTCCATTTTATGAATACGATGACCACCGGTTCTTCTGCTCGGACGAGGCTCCCGAGGAAATTGCAACCCAGCGCCGGGCCGGTTTCCAGCGCCTCGCCGCGCTCTATGCCGAGCGGTTCCCGCGAACGAGGGAACTAACAGACGGGGTCAAACAGGGCCTGTCCGATCTTCAGTTCACCAGCACCTACCGCGTGCCGTTCCAGTATAGCCGCTTCGTCCGTCAGCATCTCGGCGCCGGTTATTTCCTGTCATCCTCAGCCGGCGTAACCGTCACCGACCTCGACGGCAATATCTTTTATGATCTTGCCGGGTCGTACGGCGTGAATCTGTTCGGATATGATTTCTACAAGGAATGCATCAAGCGTGGTTCCGAGCGGGTTGGCGGCCTTGGTCCGGTTCTCGGCGCATACCATCCCGTGATCGCCTACAACGTAGAGCGGCTGCGCGAAATTTCTGGGATGGATGAAGTGTCGTTTCATATGTCCGGGACCGAGGCCGTAATGCAGGCCGTGCGCCTGGCGCGGTATCATACGCGGCGCACCCATGTTGTGCGATTTTGTGGGGCTTATCACGGCTGGTGGGCCGATGTTCAACCCGGGATCGGCAACCCGCTGCCGGCGCGCGAGACCTACACCCTCGAGGAGATGTCCGAGCACACGCTGCATGTGCTCCGCACGCGACGGGACATCGCCTGTGTCCTGGTCAACCCGCTTCAGGCACTGCACCCGAATGCGGCCGCGCCTGCGGACTCCTCGCTCGTCGATGGGACGCGAAAAGCGCACTTCGACCGCGAGGCCTATGCCGAGTGGCTGAGCCGCCTTCGCGCTGTTTGCTCGGAGCGGCACATCGTTCTGATCTTAGATGAGATTTTCGTGGGTTTTCGGTTGGCGCCCGGAGGCGCACGCCAATATTTCGGCGTGCAGCCCGACCTCGTTCTTTATGGCAAGACGCTGGGAGGGGGCCTTCCGGTTGGGGTGCTATGTGGCCGGCGCGAATTCATGAAGCGCTATGACGAGGAGCGCCCGCTCCAGGTCTGCTTCGCCCGGGGCACGTTCAACTCCCATCCCTACGTCATGGGCGCGATGTACGAATTTCTGCATCGGCTAGAGAGCGAGGAGATCCAGCAGCTCTACAACGGGCTGGACGAGATCTGGAACGACCGCGCGCAACGGCTAAACCATCTCCTTGCTGAAGAGAAGCTTCCGGTCAGGGTAGCCAATATTTCCACGATATGGATGGTCTGCTATACGCGGCTATCTCGCTACAACTGGATGTTCCAGTACTACTTGCATGCCGAAGGGCTGGCACTGAGCTGGGTCGGCACAGGGCGTATAATTTTCAGCCTTAACTATACCGAACTGGATTTCGCTGATGTAGCGCAACGGTTCCTATCGGCCGCAAAGGCGATGGAACGGGATGGCTGGTGGTGGACGAGCCCCACCAGCACGCCGGCTTCGATCAAGCGCGCAGTCCTCCGCGAGATGCTCGCGGCCTGGCGGCCCCCGTGACGAACGGGACGGGCATTGCCTGATCTCAGTGGTTGAGCGCGATAGCTTGAGACGGAATGCCAAGAAAGTCACAATCGCGCTCTGAAAGCCGAAGTTCTTATGGCGGGATGACTTTACCTAAAGTCATCCCGGTCTAGGGCGGGTTGACTTCAGGTGAAGTCATCCCGCCCTAGGATTTTTGGTTTTCAGAGCGCGATTCAGGTTCCGACGATCGGGACCCCAATTCGCTCGCGAATTGGGAACCCGAGTCCGCCTCAAGCCATCGCGCTCTAATGTGGCCGGCCTTCGAGGATGGCATCATCGATCAGCTTGCCTCTGAGCAGATAAGCCGGCGCCCGGTAATAAAGCTTGATATCATGAAACGGATCCGTAAGAATTTTGGTGGCCCATACGAGACCCGTTTGCACGCTCCCGATAAAGAAGAGATGGATGGTCCTAAACAAAAGACCGCCCACGCCAAGGATAAGCCACATATAGCCGAGATGCCGGAGGAACTCGCCGGGAGTCGTGGCCGGCGCGACGGTGCCCAAGAGCGTCGGATCTAAGAAGAGCATCAAAGGAGAGATCACCCAGATCGTGAGCAGCACGATCTTGCGGCGAAGATTGTAGCCAACCTTGACCTCTTCCTTGTACTCATGGGTGGCCTGATTGACCTCGTCGTAACCTTTCGGCTCGAAGAAGAGGTGGCCGGCCTGCCGGCTGGTCATCGCCACCAGCCAGCCGATCAGAGAAGCGATCGCCAGATCTTTGAACGCGATAATGTAAGCGCAGACGAAGCTGATTGCGCTGACCAGATGAAGGCTCTGGTTTATGAGGCTATGATGATAATAGCGGTGATCGTCCCATCGCTGCATTTTTAGGTGTTCGCGGAAACTGCTCACAGATCCTCCTAAGATCACGGTTGAGTCATCCTCGGGAATAACTTGTCAGTGCGACTGCCCCACTCTAGAGCAGATCGCGCTTGACTGGAAACGCTTGCGGTTCCAGGAGCGCGTGACGGGTTCCCATCGCGCTAGCGCGATGGGTCCCGATATGCTCGCAAAACAAAGCGAGAGCGCTTCCAGTCAGCGTGGAAGCGCTCTAGCCACGTCTTCGGCCTTCGCCGGACGCCGGCTCGCCCCATCCGGGAGCCTGGTGAACCGAATGAGTGAGAAGTGGCCTAGGGGTGGCAAAGGGCTCCGCTCAACGAGACGCACTGCGCGGTTTCCCGTCGCCCATCGCGCATACCTTTCCCAGGCAAACTCGGTGCGCCAGCCGAGCCGATTCGCAAACGGCATCAACCATTTCTCAAAGATGCTACGCAGGCCTGATTCTGCGCCGATGCGGCTGGTGATGACGATTTCACCGCCCGGCCGCAGCACGCGGACGAACTCGTCAAGAGCTCTCTCTGGGTCCGGAATCGCAGTAACCACGTATTGCGCTACGACGACATCGAAGGAAGCATCCGGAAATCTTAAATTCTCTGCGTCCATTACGGCAAGCCCCTCGACGTGGCCGAGCTGCAGCGTGGCCACCCGGCGGCGCGCCTTCTCCAGCATCGGGGCGGATATATCTATCCCAAATACTGAGCAATTCTTGCTGTAGTCCGCGAGCGACAACCCCGTCCCGACCCCGACTTCGAGAATGCGCCCTCCGATCCGCCCGGCAGCTTTCACGGCCGCTCGACGCCCGCGGCGGAAAACCGGTCCGAATACGACGTCATATACGGGTGCCCAGCGGCCATACGCTTCGGCCACCAAACGTGTCTCAAAATCTCTTGCCATCGCTCACTATTTGTTTCGTCTACAAGTTCACGCACCGTGAAGGCGATTCAGCACCGCCGACCCAGGATACGAGAATGTCACTTCCGTGATTGCATGCGATCTCGCCTCTGGCAACCAGCAACTGGTCGCATCCCCACGCTCGATCATGCTGTGCGAAGAAATTCACGTGAGCGCAATACAATCGTCATCCCAGACGCGACCCGCTGCATTACTGGGTGCTTGAGCTCGGTTTGGCTTTAGAGCGCGATGACTTGGGGCGGAATCGTCGGAAAGTCTGAATCGCGCTCTCAAAACCAAGACGCTAGAGCGCGATGACTTGAGGCGGAATCGTCGGAAAGCCTGAATCGCGCTCTCAAAACCAAGACGCTAGAGCGCGATGACTTGAGGCAGAATCGTCGGAAAGCCTGAATCGCGCTCTGAAAACCAAAGTTCCTAGAGCCGGGTGACCTCACCTAAGGTCATCCCGCTCTAATGTGAAATCATCGAGAGACCGGTTCCCGGACCCTGACATACATTCTGAAAACCCTGGAGTGTCCGGGTCCGGGGCAGTTTGGTTCATGCGAGCGTGATCAATGCCAGACCTAGAGCGCGATGGCTTGAGGCGGAATCGTCGGAAAGCCTGAATCGCGCTCTCAAAATCAAAAATCCTAGAGCGGGGTGACTTGACCTAAAGTCATCCCGCTCCAAAGCACAGGTCGCCATTCCGATTTAGAATTCGACACCGTGCCGCCGCTTGTGCCTCCCCAAAATGGCCAGTTGGCAGACCCTGTTCTCGGGACGGGACGCATTGTCACCACTCGCGGCGACGAAGCTTGGCGTCTTCACTCAGGGTGAAAGCGCCCTGTAGAGCGGTTCAACGTGAGTGAAACCCCTCTAGGTCGCGTCATGAAAGATAATGCCAAGCGTGTGCCGCCGCCCGGCCCGCAAGCGACTGACGCCATGGCGCATCGTGACCCGATACACGCCCTTGGCCCCTTGCACTGGCCGGTGGTGAACGGGAAAAATCACCCCTTCCCCAGGGCCGAGCGAAACCACCTCCAGCCGCGACTGCATCCGGGGCCGCTGCTCGGTCAACGCGAATTCCCCGCCTTCAAAGTCCAGCCCCGGCTCGGAGAGAAGCACCGCGGCCTGGAGGGGGAACACATGCTCGCCGTAAATGTCCTGGTGCAGGCAATTATAGTCCCCCGGGCCATAGCGAAGCAGTAGCGGCGTCGGTCTCGTCTGTCCGGCGGCATGGCAGCGCGCGAGAAACTCCTGCTGCTCGGCCGGGTAGCGCGATTCGATGCCGAGCATCTCGTTCCAGCGGTTAGCAATGTGCACGAGATGGGGGTAGAGAGAAGCGCGCAAGGAAGCGACCAGATCAGGCAGAGGATACGCGAAATACTTGTACTCACCCCGCCCGAAGCCGTGCCGGGCCATGTCTATGCGGCTACGAAAGACCGAATCATCTGCGTACGACCTTGCCAAGGTGGCGCACTCGGCGCCGGCAAGCAGTGGGCCGGTCCGGGCAGCCCCAAAGGCGTCGAGTTCTTGTTGCAGGCGCGGCCAGTTGAGATCGCCGACGCGGCCCTGAACTGAGCCGGGCGGTTCATGGTCCTGGTTGCGTGGCCTCATGACGCTCGCTCTTTCGCAAGCAGAGCCCGTTTGCGATCAATGCCCCATCGATAGCCCGAGACATCGCCGTCGGTCCGCACAACCCTATGGCAAGGGATCGCGACGGCGACCGGGTTCGCCGAGCAGGCTCGGGCCACCGCACGAACGGCTTTGGGCGCGCCCACCCGGCGAGCAATCTCGGAATAGCTTACCGTCGATCCTGCCGGAATCTCGCGCAACGCTTGCCATACCCCCTCCTGGAAGGCGGTGCCGCGCACATCCAGCGGAAGGCTGGTACTTTGACCGGGCGATTCGACCATCGCGACGGCCTGCGCCACCAGCCTCTCGAATGCCGCGTCACCTCCGGTTAGCGTCGCTGCCGGAAACCGGTCCTGCAGCTCGCGCACCAAGGCATTCGGATCATCCCCAAGCATAATGGCGCAGACCCCCTTCTCCGTGGCGGCCACCAGGATGCCCCCCAGGGAGCACTGACCGACGGCGAACCGTATCGCAGCACCCAAGCCGCCGGCGCGGAACTGGCGCGGGGTCATGCCCAGCCGATTGTTGGTCACTGCATAGAACCGGCCGTTCGAGCCAAAACCGGCGCCGTATATTGCTTCGGTAATCGTCGGGCTTTGCCGGATCCCCTCGCGAACCCGGCCAATCCTATGCGCCTCCGCATAGGCCTTTGGCGTGACCCCAGTAAGGGCTTTGAAGAGACGATGAAAATGGAAGCGGCTGAGCCCGGCAGATGCAGCAAGGTCGCCAACGCTCGGCGCCGTGTCGGCTTGTTCGATCAGGCGGCAGGCGCGCGCAACAGCCGCCGCTTGCCCTGCCGCGATGCTGTCGCCGGCCGGGCGGCACCGCAGGCAAGGCCGAAACCCGGCTCGGCTTGCCTCCTCATAGGTTTGAAAGAACCGAACATTATCGCGCCGGGGAAGGCGGGCCGGACAGGATGGCCGGCAGAATACGCCCGTCGTCACCACGCCGTAAAAGAATAGCCCATCCGCCGCGGGATCACGGTTAACGACAGCCCCCCAGCGCTGGTCATCTAAAGCCAGGCGGAAGGTATCGGCGCACGCGTCGCTGGCCATTGGTGTTTTTGCCTTTCCATGAGGGGCTTGGCCCCGATTCATAGGTGACGTTTACTAGGCCCTCATGCGTGCCGGGCGCGCTCCGCCGATTGCTGCCAAATTCAATAGAGCGGGATGCGAATAGGACAATCGGGTTTGCATAGCGCCTCCCGCCTTAGCTGTTTTCTTCAGCGAGCCGATTCATGCGATCGCTGACCGCAGCTTGCCGCGATCCGCGCTAGAGCAGATCGCGCTTGACTGGACACGCTTGCGGTTCCAGGAACGCGTAACCGGGTTCTCATCGCGCTGGGCGCGATGGGGCCCGATGATGCTCGCAAAAACAAAGCGAGAGCGCTTCTAGTCACAGTGGGAGCGCCCTAGACGAAAGCTTGCTTTTCCTCCGTCGCCGCCTCGATGGATAGGTTCTCGCGGTCACGGCCTACTGTAGCCACCGCGAGGGTACGGCCCTTACTCCGGTAGCGCAGCACGGCGTCATTAGCCGCCACATCCCCGTCGATGGCAATTTCATCCCAGCGCGTGGCATGCCCGATATAATTGATGATCAGGTCATCGTAATGCTGGCTCCAGAAGAACGGCACAGCGGCAAAGCGCTGCTTGGCCCCGAGTATGTTCAGCGCGGCCGCTTGGCCCATGCGCTCGGCAACCACCCAGTGCTCTACCCGTATGCGCTCGCCGCTATACGGGTCGGGCCAGCGCGCGACATCGCCGGCAGCAAAGATGCCGGGAATGCTCGTCTCCAAGTATTCATCCACCAAGATCCCGTCCGCCACGGCGAGGCCTGCCGCCTCGGCCAGCGCCGTGCGCGGCGTCACTCCGGTGCCGAGGATAATCACATCTACATCGATGGACTTCCCGGTTTTAAGCGTCAGACGGCCCGGCGCCATGGAAGCCACCTCCTCCCCGAGGTGGAATCGCACGCCCTGCGCTTCATGCACCGGCCGCACCAGATCAGCAAGCGGAGGCCCAAGCACCTTTTCAAGCGGGCGCTGGTTAGGCCCCACAAGCTCCACTTCCAGGCCGCGCTGCCGCAGCGATGCCGCGACTTCGAGCCCAATGAAACCGGCGCCGACCAGAACGGCGCGGTGGGCTTTTTCTGCCCGGGCGATAATCGCCCGGCAATCCCGCACAGTTCGCAAAGTAAGTATATCGCGCGCATCGGCGCCGGGGATTGGCGGGCGGATCGGCTCCGCGCCGGTTGCGATCAAGAGGCAATCGAAAGCAATCTCGCCGCCATCCGCCAGCAGCACGCGGCGCGCATTCGGGTCGATACCCCCGACCGCGGTGCTGACGCGAAGATCGATTCCGGAATCGGCGTAGAAGGACGCAGGGCGGAGAGGGATCCACTCCTCTGGAGCCTTCCCGGCCAAATAATCCTTCGATAAGTTCGGCCGATCATAGGGTGCATCGGCATCATCGCTGAGCATCGTTAGTGCGCCGGAATATCCTTCCCGCCGCAAGCGCTCCGCCGCGGCGAAACCGGCCGCTCCTCCGCCCACGATCACCACACGTTCCGGCGCCCGGGTGGGTGCAGCCCGTTGCACCAAAGGCGCGGCAAGCTTCTCGCGGACGAAGATGCGGTCCCCCTGGCGTTCCACCTGCCACGAGCTAACCGGATCGAATGCCGGCGCACGCAATGCCTCGCCAGTTCGCAGGCTGAAGCAGGCATGGTGCCAAGGGCAGCGCACCGTGTCGCCAACCACCAGCCCCTCTGCGAGCGGCCCGCCGTAATGCGTACACGTGGCGCCGATCGCGAAAAATTCCTCGCCGGATCGGGCAACCAGCACAGCATCTTCCCCCACCCGGCCAGCGACCATGCCGCCGGCGGGTAGGTCTGTGACCGGCACGCCTTGCGTCAGGTCCGGTCCTTCTGGTGCTTTTTCTTCACCCATACGCGATCTCCGTTCGCCCAAAAGGGAGGCAGCGAGGCTACTCTGTATGCGATTGAGGGGACCAGAGCTGCTGCCTAGGTGGACGCAAACACCTCATCTGGAATCCGGCTCCAAGCCAATCGCCCAAGTTGGCCGGACCAATCTAAAGCGCGATGGTGTGAGGCGGAATGCTCGGAAAACCTGAATCGCGCTCTCAAACCGGAATCCTAGAGCGGTTTACACTCACGTGGAACCGCTCTAGATTTTTTGGTGCGAGCAGATTCACGCGATGTGGATCGCTTCCGCGATTCCACCTGATCGCGATCTGCTCTAGCGTCGGCCGCCAGGGGTCGGCGTTTCGCGTCAACGCCCTTACGAGTGCGGAATCACGAAGGCCCCGCACGGGGCTTACGATCGTCACAAGCGACGAACCGATTCCCGTAACTCCTGGCCTTACCGTTCGCATCACCTTCGGCCCGATGTTCGGCTTTGATGCTGGTTGCCACGCGCGGGAAGCCATCCGTATTTCGCGGTTTGGAAAGACCTATAGCGGACCGTCATCACCGTGGTGGTATTCGGCGCGCGATCTGTACCGATTGATGCAGCAAGTGATGCCGCCGGAAACCACGGTTGCACGGCTCTGCCGCGATCTCGGTTTCGACATACATGACAATCGAATCGCCAGGCAGCTGAGGAGATGCGATGCCGAAGCTCTTTTGCAGCGGCTACGTGAGAACAATCCGCCTGTGCCGCCCGAGCGCCTCGGCATGCTCGGGCCGTCGGCCTCCGGCGAACGCCACTATGCGATCAAGTCCAGCACCACGGGACTGCACGATGGCGCCAAAATCCCCTACGTGACCGAGGCCTGGGCCGAGTGCACGCGATCAGAGAATCGTGGCCACGGCACTGCGAGATTGCAGCTCCTGCTAAATCGCACGCCGTCACTGGCCGCGGTGGTAGTCAATTCCCGTTCCAAGGAACTGATACTGCAAGGCTGCAATCTTTACCGACTCGTGCAGGGGCCTGGCACCGGCCACTACAACATCACGCTCAGCATCATCGCGCCCTACATCCAGCTAGCGAATGACGGCAAGGAACCATGCCTCGCACCATTCAGCGAAGCGATTGCCGAGGTGCTACGCAAAGCCTGCAGCGCAGCGCACCGGGCAATGGAGAAGCCGGCCAGAAAGTGCACCATTAAAGACGCCGCTTGGCAGGTGATGGCGAAAGCCTATTCCGCAGCGAGCGGCGACGGCCGCTACCCGGCTAATGCGCGGCAGATCATGTATGCCCCCGGCCCGACATCCTAAAGCTGACGGGCGCAACCAAGCTCGATGATCGGTACTTCACGCAAACCCTGCTGCCCGACTACATCGAGGCGCACCCAAGCGAGACGCGTGACTGGGACGTTGTCTTTGACGCACGGGGGAACTTTATCGAGCCTCACACCAGCCGCGAAGTCCCGCTCGGCACCATTGAAGTTCGCCAGTATCTCGGTGATCGGCCGTACTTCGAACGATCAATTGCGCTGAACTCGAGTACGCTATCTCCGACCTCAGGGCCTGAACACCGCTACTCGGCCGTTCTCTTGATTGAGAAGGAAGGCTTTGGCCCGCTGCTGCAGCGGGCGCGAACTGCCGAGCGCTTCGACCTGGCGATCATGAGCACGAAAGGGATGAGCACCGTCGCCGCGCGGATGCTAGCTGATCGCCTGGCAGCCCGCATGGACAAAGTTCTCGTGCTGCATGACCTCGATGTTTCGGGCTTCAGCATTTTCGGAACATTGGCTGCTGATGGGCGGCGCTATCGCTTCAAGCATAACGTCCGCATTGTCGACCTTGGGCTAAGGCTCGCCGACGTCGAGGCAAGGGGCCTGCAATCCGAGCCGGTCGAGAACTCGGGGAGCTGGTTCGCCCGCGCTGCCACATTGGAGGAGCACGGCGCAACCACCGATGAAATTGCCTTCCTCCGCAATCGGCGCGTCGAGCTGAACGCTATGACTGCCGACACGTTCGTGAGTTTCCTAGAACGCAAGCTGCCAGAGCATGGTATCGGCAAAGTGGTGCCGGATGACGCCACGCTGCATCGCCATGCGCGGCACGTCGTCGAGCAGACATTCGCCGAGAAGGCTTTGGATGAGGTCCGGGCGAAACTGCGAACCGAGGCCGCCTCGGCCTTTTTGCCTAATGATCTGGGCGACCGAGTCCAAACCGTTCTCAGGCAACATCCCGAGATGCCGTGGGACTTGGCGGTGGCCGCGATTGTCCGGGAAGCCCGCAGTTGAGCCCCGGGGATATTGGCGAGCTCCGGCGTCTCGTGCGGACGAGCCAAGCCCGCATCAGTGCGCTGCCAGATCCCGATCCGCTCCAGGCGACGCGAGAATCGGACGAGCAATGGCAGAATTGGTGACCGCTCGGAGCAACCGCTTCGGCGCGTCTGACAGACTCCGTTGGATCGGAGATGTCGAGGACGGCCTTGACGAGGCGCTTTTCGAAGGAGCCCACTACGGAGCACTGGAATGCGGGCTCAAGGACGAAGACATTAACGTTTCGGCTGGACATCTTTACAAGCTGGGTTGTCTGGTC
>JAFAHH010001100.1 GCA_019237355.1 Acetobacteraceae bacterium
CGGATCACGCGACCGCAGCGGCGTGGCGTGCGCTACCAGCAGGCGCGCGCCTCGCGTATTACCCTCAGGGGTGATTGCGTGATAAGGACCACCGCGTGCGGCTTCGGGATGTGACCGCCTGAATTGCCGATTCCCTTCGCCCGCCTCCCCTCCCCGGTGATCAGGAAGCCTCGACTTGGATGGAGGTCGGGAGTGACCTTCGTTTGGCTCAATTGAGGCCATGAGGCCGTCTAGCTCAGCTGGATAGAGCGCCGCCCCTCCGAAGGCGAAGGTCGCACGTTCGAATCGTGTCGGGTCCGCCTTTCAATGGCTTAGGCTGACCCGCGAACGTCGGAAGCTGCGCCTAGCTATCCTATAGCTACCGTGGGCGTGGAGACCGGGCCGCTTTATACCCAAGACACGGGAGAAAAGGCGGCCCCAGCATCAGCGATCCACGCGGGGTGGAGCAGCCCGGTAGCTAGTCAGGCTCATAACCTGAAGGCCGCAGGTTCAAATCCTGCCCTCGCAACCGCCTCACACGCCCGGGGGTCCAATGGGGGTCCAAAACTCGCCCGGTCAGAACTCCTGATCGCATTGTACCTGATACCAGCAAGCTCCCATGGATCACCCCCGACCATCCAAGTTGATCGCGATCTACTCTGGCGCAAATAACGAACGCTACTCTTGTCCATGTACCAAGTCGTGGTTCTTTTCCTTCACCCGAAGGCGACCAGAGTCTTGCCCCTGGTCTCCGGCAGCATCAGGGCAGCGGCCACGACGATCATGTACGCACCTCCGGCGAAAATACCGATCGCTTCGCCCAGGGGCATGCGCTTGCTGAAATACCCGACGAGCACCGGGAACAACGCGCCCACCGCTCGCCCGAAATTGTAACAGAAGCCCTGGCCAGAGCCGCGCACACGGCTTGGAAAGAGCTCGCTCAGAAACGCCCCCATGCCGCTGAAAATGCCGGAGAGGAAGAACCCGAGCGGGAAGCCGAGGAACAGCATCACCGTGTCGGTGATGGGGATCTGGGTATACAGGATGACTAAAACCCCCGCGGCTACGGCAAACAGGATGAAGCAGCTCCGCCGTCCTAGCCGGTCAGAGAGATAGGCGCTTGTCAGGTACCCCAGAAAGGATCCGACGATCAGCACCAGCAGATAGGACCCCGTATTGAGCACGGAAAGATTGCGCTCTGTCTTCAGATAAGTCGGTAGCCAGGTCGTGACGGCGTAGTACGCGCCTTGCATTCCGGTCGCCAGCAAGCTGGCAAGGATCGTCGTCTTGAGCAGCGAAGGCGCGAATATCTCAAGGAAGCCGGCGCCGCCCCCGCTGCTAGACATTTGAGCGCGTGTCTCCGCGAAGATCTTCGACTCATTGACGTAACGGCGAATGAACACCACCAGCCCAGCGGGGATCAGGCCAAGCCAGAACAGAACTCGCCATGCGAGCTCGGGGGAAAGCCCTGAATAGACGATTGCATATGCGGCTGCTGCGACGCCCCAGCCCACAGCCCAGCTGCTTTGGACGACTCCGACGGCCTTTCCGCGGTGCTCGGGCCGGATCAGTTCTGCGATCAACACGGAGCCGACTGACCACTCTCCGCCGAAGCCAAAGCCCTGCATGGTCCGCGTCAGCAACAATTGCCCTGGCGAATTGGTGAAGCCGCTGAGGAAGGTGAACACGGCGAACCACAAGACGGTAAGCTGCAGGATCCTAACCCTCCCAAGCCGGTCTGCGAGGATCCCGGCTATCCAGCCCCCGATAGCCGACGACAACAGCGCGCCTGTGGCGATGACGCCGGCCTCGGTCCCGGTCATCCCCCAAGTTGCAATCAAGGTCGGAATCATAAAGGTGTAGATCATGTAGTCGAAGGCATCGACAGCGTACCCGCCAAAGGCAGCGGTCAGGGCCGTTTTTTCCTGCCGGGACGCTTCCCTTATCCAATCGGTCTGCTCACTGAGAAACACGGATCCCCTCCCCTTGAGCGATGCCGGTCTGTTGCACCGGACAGCGATAGCTCACGAGCGACTGACCGCGGCGCTACAAGATTGAGAGCTGTGGGTTCAGCAGATCGGTAACCAGCATCGCTCCCGGGTGATGGGAGATGAACAGCGGCGGCTTCGCCTTGGCGGCGACGCTCTGAGGCGTTACGCCGCAAGCCCAGAATACCGGCAGCTCGTCATCGTTGACCATCACAGCGTCACCGAAATCGGGCTTGGATAGATCCGGGATTCCAATCTGCGCAGGAAGCCCGATATGAACCGGCGCCCCATGAACGCTGGGGTAACGTGAGGTGACCTGCACGGCGCGGATGGCATCGGCAGGCCGGAAGGGCCTCATCGAGACCACCAGTTTTCCGGAAAAGCGCGGCGTCGGACTGGTGTCGATGGAGGTGATGTACATCGGCACGTTCAGGCCCTCTTCTTGATGCCGGATCCGCAGCCCCGTCTCGATCAGGGCCTCTTCGAACGAGAACGAACAGCCGATCGCGAACGCGACGAGATCATCCCGCCAAAGGCTCAGAATGTTCGTCGGTTCGTCCACGACGACCCCATCCCGAAACACCTTGTAGCGAGGCGCATCGGCCCGCACGTCAACGTCCCTGCCAAGCGTGGGAAACATCGGATCGCCCGGGTTCGTGACCGCGAGGACCGGGCATGCCTTCGGGTTCATCTGGCAGAACAGCAGGAACTCGCTGGCCCAGTCAGCCGGCAGAATCGCCAGATTCGCCTGCACGCGGCCCGGCGCAAGACCGGACGTCTGCCCCGCGTAACGCCCGCTGCGGATCAGCGCCCGAAGCGCGCCGGGATCATTGGGGAACTCGAGGCCGGAACGGGATTCAATGCTCATTGCTCAACATCCAATCAGGGTTGGGTTCGCACGGCTGGGGGATCTCAGGCAGAAATACGGGCGATCACGGCCCCAGCCGGGTGGGTTGAGCCCACGGCAGCGATGCGCGTGATCGTGCCGCGGCAGGGTGCGCGGATGGACGTTTCCATCTTCATCGCCTCCATGACAGCGATCACGTCGCCTTCCTCGACGCGGTCGCCATCCGCGACACGCCAAACTTCGAGCGTGCCGGGAAGCGGGGCTCGGACGATGCCCGGCGCTTCGTCTGCCCCGGTCTCCGTTTTCGGCGAGGCGGGATCGAAACTGGGCGCGGCAAACCGGCCCAGGAGTGAGGCAGAAAAACCCACCTCGGTTCGGCGCCCGGCGATCTCGATATGCGTACGGAATAGCGGCTCGGCAGGGCCAGGGGTGGAAGGAGGCGCCGGCTCGAAGGCGGAGGTGAAATCGGTCTCGATCCATCGGGTATGCACGCGGAAGTTCTCGCCGACAAAATCCGGCTCCTCCAGCACGGCACGGGCGAAAGGCAGTACAGAGGCCACCCCCTCGATCCGGAACTCGGCCAACGCGCGGCGCGCGCGGGCTAGGGCTTGCTCCCGCGTGCTCCCAGTGATGATGAGCTTTCCCATCAGCGAGTCGAAGGCGGGTGCTATCGACGACCCGGCGACAACGCCCGTGTCGAGCCGCACGCCGGGGCCCGAGGGCGGCTCGAAGACGGTGATTTCGCCGGGCGTGGGTAGGAAATCGCGGCCTGGGTCCTCGGCATTGAGGCGGAATTCGATGGAATGGCCGCGGGGAGAAGGTGTCTCGGTTA
>JAFAHH010001113.1 GCA_019237355.1 Acetobacteraceae bacterium
TAGGCTTCGGGCGGCTTGCGGATCGAGGTTCCGGCATTGTTAACGAGGATATCGAGCCGGTTAAACTGCTCCCCGACTTGCGCGATCATCGCTCGGCAGGAGGCCTCGTCAGCGACATCGAGAGCGATAAAGGCGCTTTTCCCGCCGAGTTCGGCGACCGCCGCCTCAGCCTTGTTGGGGTTGCGCGCGGCCACGACGACAGCGGCGCCGGCCGCAGCGAGCCCTTTTGCCATACCGAGGCCGATCCCGCCATTGCCGCCGGTCACGATAGCAACGCGCCCCGACAGGTCAAACATGCGCATCAGACATCTCCGACCAAGGGCCCGGCGATCGCCCCTATGATGGCGCTGTCAAAGGTGCTTTGGAAGCTCAGCACACTTCCCCCATTCAGCCACTCCTTATAGGGCAGCCTGTTAAGGATGACGCGCTTTAGAAGCCCGCCGGCCCGAGCAGTGTTTTGGGCGGGGCAAGCCCGGCCATGACTCTGATATAAACTTCTCCGGCTATCATCAGCATCTGAATAGGCACATCGGGGCGTGTTGTGCTTTCGGCGCAGCGCTCGGGCGCTTGGCGAGCCGGCAAGTGCCCGCCGGACCGGGCACCCGATGAGCTGACTCGTTGCTGGAAGAAAGTGTATTCAGATCCTTGGTCCCTTCGCATGGGGGCGCACTCCCCCACGGAGGGAGAACCTGAACTCGCAGACGGGATCAATGCTCCGGGGTGTCGCTCAACAGCTTCGCGCCGGGCGGGGTCGGGACTTCGAAGACGTTAAGGGTCACCGAGACGAACGAGTAGTAGCCGATAAGCCCGGCAAGATCCACGACGCCCTTGTCGCCCCAACGTGCGCGGATCCGTTCATAGATGTCATCGCTTAGGCGATGGTTTTGGTAATAGCCGTGGGCGAATTCGTAGATGAGCCGATCGTCGGGGTCGTCGAATTCGGGCGTTCGGCGCGCCGCGATCGCGTCGATCTGTTCCTGGCTCAAGCCGGCCTGAAGCCCCAGCCGGACATGCGCCGTCCATTCGAACTGCGCGGTCCAGTATCGCGCTGTAACAAGGATTGCGATTTCGGTCTGCTTTGGTGTGTAGGGCGTGCCGAAACGGACATACGCACCTAGTTTGTGAGCGTGATCGGCGAGACCCGGGCTTTTCAGCCAGACATGCACCGGGGGAGGCACCGAGCCGCGCGGCCCCGCCTTGCATTCATTCCAGATGCGGCGCTGTTCGGATGTGAGTTTGGCTTCTTCCAGTTGTTCGTAGCGCGGCATGGGTTGTCTCCGTCGGCCCGCAGGGTTTACTGTCAGGCGACAATCATATCGTAGCCCGCCTGGGATTCGGCCTGAAAGTTTGACAAACGGAAGAAGGGGGCAAAAGCCGTTTTCGGCAGGTTATCGCGTCTATTTCCTCGCTGCGCCGAAGAGGATGCCGGCACTGAGTGGCCGCGGGACAAGTCCCGCACAGCCCCTGCCAAGGGCGGATGAACGCGTAATGTTTAGTATACTCCGGACCCGCCCGGTGAAAAGGACCGATCCGCGCCGACCGCCCGCGATCGCCGCTGGGAGTCAGATCAGATCACACACTGAATGTCGGTTCATCACCCTCGCAGACCCCGCGACATCTGTAGCAGTGACCACAACGGGGCCGCCAACAGGAGAATAATGGCAATCCACCTAAGCCGGCTTCGATGATCGGGCCATTGCCACCGGTCGTCACGTTGAAACATCTCGCTGAGTGGGCGGGCTATAATCACGGCGTACCCACGAAGCAGGCGATCGAAATGTTCACCGGCTTCGTGGCTGACATCGGTCGCGTGCTGAAGAAGGGCAGCAAAATCCGCATTCCCAACCTTGGCGTCCTGCAAGTCCGGAATTCGACCCGCACGCCGGGCGCGCAAGGGGCGTAACCCGCTCACGGGCGAGGAGATCCAGATCAAAGCCAGTAAAGCGTGGAAGAAGGTTGCATTTCGGCTGCAAAGGGTTTGAGCGAAGCAATCTGATCTGGCCTTCTGGCCGCTTACCACTTATCAGCGGCGGGAGCTTCGCGCCGGAAGCGGAGCTAAGCAGCTGTGGTCCCGCCCTACCCTTCTCCAACTGATCCCGTAACTAAACTCGCCGACGAGCGCTCGTATGAGCTGCCTTTTAGCCAGGACGTCATCGGCGACGCGCTCGGCATCAGCCTTGCCTTTGTCAACCGCGTGCTGCGCCGGATTTCGTCGCAGGCGCGGAGTTAAAAAATCGCCAGCGCGACGGTCCATGTGTCAGCAAATGTCGTTGCAGGAGGTAGGCCGCATCCGGCGAGGCGAGCCGAGACGCTGATGCTCACGGCGGAAACAGGCTCCGCGCTGGAGCAAACGGCAGCGAAACGCTTGGTCCCAGCTCAAGACGGTATCGGCCTTTCTGTTCACCGGATCGATCTTCACTACCTTCGCTGCGAGAACAAGCTCCATCGTTCCAGGTGGAATCGACGGTTCGAATCCGGCCTGCTCCAGCGCAGACTCTACGAACCATCGCCCGGGGCGATAACTGATCAGGTCGGATCGAATTCGCGATGTTTGCTTCGGATCAACTCATAGCATGCAGCCCAAGAATAGAGGGCCCCACCATCGGTGATATCAGGCGCCAAGGACAGGGACGACAGGCCGTTGTGGCCCCCAATCAGACCTGCTGGTCCTATGAATCGAAGCTTATTCTAGTGCCACCTCAACTCGCGATGCCGTCGGCGGCGCGCTCGAGCGCAGCGATGTCGATGCGCTTCATTTGCATCATCGCCTCAAAGGCCCGCCTCGCGCGGGCGCGATCGGGAT
>JAFAHH010000158.1 GCA_019237355.1 Acetobacteraceae bacterium
CCTTGGCTGGAGCATCCGACCGGGTCGGGGCCCATGCGCGAACCTCTTCCTTGACCGCCGGCCCGGGCACCTCTTGGTTTGCAGCGGTCACGCGCTCGGGTGACCGACCCGGCCGTTGCTGCGGCTGTTCTAGGACCACTTCCTCGCCCGTATCGCGTTGTTCTTGTGTAAACATCGTGCCCAACTCCGTGGGAAACCGAAACTGAACGGTTTCGTTCACTTTTACATGCGCCCACCCGCTCGGCTAGTCAAGGAGCTGCCCTTTGGCGGTGGGCGGCTCGCAGCCATTTGAAAGGCTAGGCGCATGGCCGGGAGAGTAGCGATGAGAAAGCGTACCTTGGCGCAGGGTTCCGCGTGCTTGGGGCGACCGCCGCGCGAGCTCGCCGGTGAGGTTGAGGAGCGCATTCTGAATGCTGCCCGCCAGGTGTTTCTCGAGCGCGGCTATGAGGGCGCGAGCATGGATGAGATTGCGGAGGTCGCCCGCGCCGGCAAGCCGACCATCTATGCGCGATACCCCGGCAAGGACGCACTCCTCGTCGCCGTTATCGCCCGTGAGGTGGCGAACAGGACGCCCCAAGGGCTGGAGTGCTCTGCACCTAGAGGGGCAACGCTCGAGGAGCACGCGAGGGCCATAGGAGCCGCGCTTCTCGAAACTGTCCTTCAGCCCGGCAAGGTCGGGTTGCTCCGGCTGGCAATTGCCGAGGCGCCGCGATTCCCAGAGATGGCGGCGAGCGTGGCCCGGATGGCGCGCGAGCGTAGAATCGAACAGGTGGCGTCGCTGCTGGCGGAGGCGGCGGGAGCCGAAGGGCTTGACGCGTTACCGGCTTTTGCGCCCGGCCAGCTGGCCACAACCGCTCGCCATTTTCTCGATCTGGTCGTCCTGCCTCTGCTCATTCGGGCCTTGTTCGGAGAGGAACTAAGCTCCCTCCGGGCGGAGATCGGGCCCCATGTCGCGGCGGCGGTGAATTTCTTTGTTGCGGCATGCCGAGAAGCCAGACCCGGCCAGCCCTAGAATCTGCCGCGAGGCCGCTAAAAAGGCGTTTGCGACCGCGACAAATTCACAGCAGCACGAAGCTTCCACTTAGCCCAGTGTATCGGGCGGGACCGTTGCATTGATCGGAACCGGGCGCATACTCCCCGCTCCATCCAATTACACACGCCCCGAAGCACAAAGAGGACCAGCATGGACGTCGGCAAAATTTCGAGTGGCAAGAATCCCCCGCAAGACATCAATGTGGTGGTAGAGATCCCGCAAGGCTCGCAGATCAAATACGAGGTCGACAAAGACTCAGGCGCTTTGTTCGTCGATCGGTTCCTGTTTACGCCGACCGCCTACCCAGCCGCTTACGGCTTCATCCCCGGCACCTTGGCTGATGATGGCGATCCGGCCGATGCTCTCGTTCTCACCCCAGCCATGGTGGTACCCGGCGCCGTGGTCCGAGCACGGCCGATCGGCATGTTGATGATGGAGGATGAGGCGGGACACGATGAGAAAATCATCTGCGTCCCACACGACCGGGTGCACCCGCAATACAGTGCTGTTGAAACGATTGACGATCTGCCCGAGATCACCCGCCGCGCCATCGAGCATTTCTTTGAGCGTTATAAGGATCTGGAGAAGGATAAGTGGGTCAAGGTGACTGGCTGGGCCAGCAAAACCGATACGGAAAAAGCCATCCGCAAATGGATAGATGCGCACCGGGCAGGGCGGCGTTAGCAGATCCCTGTCGCGCCGGCTAGGGGCGATGCGGCCTGACCCAGCCCCTCACGCTGAGTTTTGCCCTGCAAGGGCGTGATGCAGAGCCTCTGCCGCCCCGCTCAACGCCTCACGGTGGGCCACATCCCCAGCCGGCATGGCCGCAATCGTGCTCGCAAGATCGCGGAGGATCGCTGCAAACAGATGGTAGTTAAGGTGCATGTGAACCGACTTACGCGTGTCCGCGTCTCCGGCCCGGTCAAGTACGAGCGAGATGCCCGTGGCATCGAGGTGGGCATCGAACCGCGCCGAGCGCTCGAATGTCCCAATGTAGAATTTGTCCGGATACTCGAGTGCGACTTCTGCTTTGTCTGGTATGGGCTTTGTCACCACGCTGCTCCTTCCGAAGAGGCGTCTTTGGCCGTCCACTCTGCATTGCCACGCAATCGATGCTGCATGGCAGTTATCCCAGCTCGCTGCTACGAGCTGTGATTGCTTTCGGCTCGTACTATTCGTACCCTATCCCCCATCAACGGCGGGTGCAGGCTGCATCGCTCCCTGTGATGGTGTTGGCGTATCTGGCCTCTCCAAGACTATCCCCGGCAAGCTATTGGCGATGAAATCTCGCCCCACCCGTTTTATGCTCTGATGTGTTGTTTGGTGCGTATAACTAACAACCTCCTCGCTCGTCGAACGCAAACAATGCAGCCCCCGGGTCCTGCCGCACTTCCCGGAAAGCGTTCTGGATCGTTGCCAGACACGCGCCCAGGTGATCGACGCTATCGAGCCGCGCATGTCCGATGATGTCGCCGACCGTCGTGCGATGCAGCTCCGGCGGGCGCGGGATTCCTGGACTGTCGCGCCCGAGCTCGAAGAACACCTGACAGGCCATATAATGCCGGTGGATTCGGTCGAGCACCGCCAGGGCTTCATCGGGTCTGCACGCCGATAAGGCAGAAACCCGATGAGCCTCGCCCCGCTCGCTTCCAAGCGGGAGCCCACCGGCAAATTCCGCCTCGATCTGCGCCTTGATCCATTCCCGCACTTCGGCTGGGGCCGACCGAACCTGCTCAGGGGTGAGGACGATACCGACCATGTGATGCTCCTCAACTCGTGCAAAAGTTGTCTAGCTCGGTTTGCCTTGCACCGCCTTGATCTAACGCAAAGGACTGCAGCCTCGCGGTCTGCCATCAGTGGCAGCGGCTGACCCGTCAGGCTTTGGGCCGCCCATTTTGGTCTGGCGAGGCGTTCGCCGGAAATTGCGCCCATGGTTGGCAGATGCTGGTACAATAGGTTAATATTCGAACGGATCTGATGTCGTGGGAGGATACCCTTGGTTCAGCGTATTCGCCATATTCTCGAGCGTTTCCCAGAAGATGAGGCGTTGGTCCGTCAGCTGGTCCGAGACAACCGCGAGTTCGACGCGTTATGCCAGGAATATGCAAACACCACTAAGGAGCTTGAATCTCTCCCAAAACCGCAGAATGCTGACAGCGCTGACCAAGCCAACGCGCTTCGAAAGCGGTGCACCGAGATTGAGGAACAGATCCTCACCATGATCGAAGGGTACCGGCCTGTTTAGCGAATCCGTAGCATGCCGTTGCCAAGGAGGAATGGACGACAGCTTACAGCCAATAGACCTGGCTGTCCTGCGAGGCGACCCGGTGCATTCGGCGAAGCACCGAAGCAAGGATATCGGTGGCGCGTGCCGCCGACGAGAGCGCGATGGCTTGAGGCCGACTCGGGTTCCCATTTTCCCCGCAAAATGAGACCCGGAATTGGGTCCCGATCGCCGGAAGCCTGAATCGCGCTCTGAAAACCAAAAGCCAGAGCGGGATGACCTCAAAGTATCCCGCTCTGGGTAGGAGAAAGCGATGCGAATCGAGACGGTATTCCTATTCGATCTCGACGGCACGCTGGTGGATAGCGTCTATCAGCATGTCCTGGCCTGGAAGGAAGCGCTGGACCAGGAAGGAATCGAGCTTTCCGTCTGGCGCATACACCGCAAGATCGGGATGAGCGGCGGCCTGTTCACCAACCAATTACTCCGGGAGACCGATATCCCGATCGATCCCGAGCTGGTCGACCGGCTGAGACGCCGCCACACTGAGGCGTATCTCCGCCACGTCGGCGGTGTCCGGCCGCTGCCGGGCGCGCGCGAATTGCTTGCTGCGCTGACCGATTGCGAAATCCCCTGGGCAATCGCAACGAGCGGCCGGATGGAAACGGCGGGAGCCAACCTGGCCGCTCTCGGAGTCGATCCCGCAAACACACCGGTCGTAACCCGTGATCAGGTGAAATACGCCAAGCCTGACCCAGACCTCTTCCTTGCCGCTGCCGCCCGCCTCAATGCACCAATCGAAACGGCGGTCGTCGTAGGCGATAGTATCTGGGACATGCTCGCGGCACGGCGATGCCGCGCGCTCGGTGTCGGGCTTCTGTCGGGCGGCTATGGATCAGAAGAGCTGGAGCGCGGCGGGGCAGCGCGGGTCTACGAGGATCCGGGCGATCTGCTGAAGCATCTCGATGAGGTCGGCGGCCGGCGCTAGAGCGCGATGGCGTGAGGCGAATCGCCGGAAAGCCGGAATCGCGCTCTTAGTCTAAACATCGAGAATCTAGAGCGTGACCCTGAACTCGTCACGCTCGAGAAGCGATGGTGGCTGGCCGTCTCGGCCGGGGCGACGTACCGGGACCCCCTTCAGGCTTCGACCAGTTTCGGGCTAAACAGTCGGCCTGAACCTGGTCCAGAGGGCGATGGCTTGCGCGTAAAATCGGCGCAAAGCGAGATCGTATTACCAAAAACAAAGTGCGCGCGAGGCAGCATCGTCCGAAAACCACGATTGCCCGCTAGAGCGCGATGGCTTGAGGCAGACTCGGGTTCCCAATTCGCGAGCACCGGGTCCCATTTTGCGTGCAAAATGGGGGCCCGGATTGGGGCCCGATCGTCCGAAAGCCTGAATCGCGCTCTGAAATCAAAGCTCCGAGGCTAGGGAGGGGTGACCTCACCTAAGGTCATCCCGCTCTAGAAACAAACGCTACCAAAGACGCCACATCACCACGGCTTCGGCCTAAACCTCCCCCATCTCCGGAGGCGCCGACCCCTTGCCACGAATCGGAATTAGGCGGCAGTGGTCGGGTATGGATCGCACCTCCGAGATCGTCTCTCTGCCGCTTGGAATTGCCCAGGTAGAATGGCGCCGTAACACGCGAGCCCGCCGGGTAAGCCTGCGGATCGACCCCCGCGGCGGATCCGTGGTCGTCACCTTGCCCTCCCGCGCCGGACGTGGCGCCGGGATGGCGCTCCTGCAGACCCATGCGGATTGGATCACGACCCGGCTAGCCTCCCTCCCCGGCCGGGTGGCCTTTACCGATGGCGCCGAGCTACCGATAGCGGGTGTGATTCACACGATACGCCATGTGCCGGCTGCACGCGGAGCTGCGTGGCTGCACGGGACGGAGCTTCAGGTCGCGGGCCATGCTGAGCATCTCAGCCGGCGGGTGCTTGATTTCCTACGCACCGAGGCCCAGCGACGGCTCACCGACCTGGTGGCCATCAAGGCCGCGCAGCTCGGCATCCGGCCGCATCGAATCACAGTGAAGGACACGATCTCCCGCTGGGGGAGCTGTGCTGCGGACGGCTCGCTCGCTTTCAGCTGGCGCTTAGTAATGGCGCCGCATTATGTGCAGGACTACGTCGTAGCTCATGAGGTGGCGCATCTGCGGCACCTCAATCACGGAAGCCAGTTTTGGGCCTTGGTTGCGGAGCTGACCGACCATATGGAGCCGGCGATGCGCTGGTTGCGACAGGAGGGCATACGCCTGCTCCGAATCGGGTGAACGCCTCAGCAATCCTTGCTTGAGGCGCAATCGAGGAAAAGCCTGAGCCGCGCTTCGGCCTGAAGCGATAATGCTCAAGAAAACTGGTCTTGGGGCTTGCGCGGAGCCTGGCTACCTTGGTCGGCATCATTCCCCCGGCGCTGCTTCCGAAACGGCGACGTGAATGCGGCTCTTGAGCTCGCCGGCGTAAGGCTGGGTTATGGGCGAGGCTACGTCCTCCAAAACGTCTCGTTCACCATTCGGTCGGGCGAGTTCATCGGCGTTCTTGGCCCCAATGGCTCCGGCAAAACCACGTTGTTGCGGGCGGTGCTGGGCCTGATTCCGCCCAGCGCCGGGGCAATCCGGACATTGGGATACCCGGCCAAACGCGGAAATCCTGAAATCGGCTACCTTCCGCAACAAGGCGGACTGATGCTTTCGGCCCGGCTTAGCGGATGGGACGTGCTTGCGAGTGCGGCTGGGCCACGAAGGTGGGGCTTACCTTGGCCGAACGCGTCAGAGCGCGCCGCGCTCCACCGGGCTTTGGCCCTAACCGATGCCGCCGCGCTGGCCTCGCGTCCGATGAGCACCCTTTCCGGCGGGGAACGGCAGCGCCTGCGCCTGGCTGGAGCACTGCTGGGGGAGCCCCGGCTGCTGTTGCTCGATGAACCGCTCGCCAGCTTGGATTTGCGGCGGCAGGGCGCGTTCGTGGAACGCGTCCGGAACTTGCAGGGGCGGCTCGGAATGACGGTTCTATTCACCGCCCACGACATCAACGCCCTGCTCGCCGCCGTGGATCGCGTTCTGTACCTCGGCCACGGGCAGGCCGCGCTCGGGACGGTCGAGGAGGTCATTACCGGCCCGGTTCTGTCACGGCTCTATGGTGTGCCGGTTGAAGTTGTGCGCATGGCCGGCCGCATCGCGGTGCTTGCTCCTGGGACAGAGCTTCAAGATCAGCATGTTACAGTATCGTTTTATGATAAACGCCTTCGCGGCCTCCGGCATGGTCGCGGTCACGGCGGGACTTGTGGGTTGGTTTCTCGTGCTCCGGGCCGAAAGCTTT
>JAFAHH010000478.1 GCA_019237355.1 Acetobacteraceae bacterium
AACAGCGGACGGGATTCGCGGCTTACTGGTGTATCTGGTGGTCTACGTATTCATGTACGCGGGGACCTTCGCCGTGATTATCGCGATGCGCCGACGGGGCCAGCCGCTGGAAAAGATTTCCGATCTGGGCGGGCTTTCGAGCACCGATCCCGCGCTGGCGCTGGGCATGGCGATATTCATGTTCAGTATGGCGGGAATCCCGGTGCTGTCGGGGTTTTTTGGCAAACTTTACATCTTCCTGGCCGCGATTTCGGCTGGGCTTTATGGCCTGGCGATCCTGGGTGTGCTGACGAGCGTGATCGGGGCATTTTATTACATTCGCATCATTAAAGTAATGTATTTCGATGAGCCTGCGCCGGCATTCGATCGGCGAACCAATTCTCTTTCGTTCGTTGCCGCCGTAACAGGGCTGTTCACAACCTTCTTTTTCATTTTTCCGGCTCCCGTGGTCGGCGCTGCGCAGGCCGCCTCGAAAGTGCTATTCGGATAATGTTGCTGGTCATCGATGCCGGCAACACCAACGTGGTTTTTGCTGTACACGATTCGAGTTCGTGGCGCGGTACTTGGCGGATCGCGACCGAGCCGCAGCGCACCTCCGATGAGTATGCGGTTTGGCTGCATACTTTACTCAAGCTCTGCAGGATAAAGTCGGCTGATATCACCCGCAGCGTGATTGGTACGGTAGTGCCTGCGGCGCTTTACCATTTGCGCAAGCTCTGCCGGGATTGGTTTCACACCGAGCCGCTCGTGGCGCGGCCCGGGCTGAATTGGGGCTTTGACATCCGCGTGGATCAGCCGGCGGAGGTCGGGGCCGACCGGCTGCTGAATGCGCTTGCCGCCCAGCAGCGGTTCGGCGGCCCGCTGATCGTGGTCGATTTCGGAACGGCGACGACTTTCGACGTGGTGGACCAGGATGGCAGCTATCTCGGCGGCGTGATCGCGCCGGGCATTAACCTATCGATAGAAGCGCTGCATCAAGCGGCTGCCCGGCTGCCGCGGATCGGCATCGGCCGGCCATATGCGGTAATCGGCAAATCCACCGTGCCGGCCATGCAATCGGGGATTTACTGGGGGTATGTCGGGCTGGTGGAAGGCCTCGTTGCTCGGATTCAGAACGAGTATGGCGCGGCGATGAAAGTGGTGGCGACTGGGGGTCTCGCGCCGCTCTTTGCCGAAGGCACGCTGATGATCGAGCAGATCGAGCCCGACCTGACCCTGGATGGGTTGCGGCTGTTGGCTGCTCGCAACCCGACCCCTACATTCACCCGCGACAAAGCGCGGTTGATCGAAAGCGAGTGAATGGAAGCGGCGAAGGGTGATCTCGCCTTCCTGCCCTTGGGTGGGACGGGTGAGATCGGTATGAATTTCAACCTTTATCGATGCGGCTCGAAATGGCTCGCGGTTGATTGCGGGATTGGGTTCGGCGGGGTGGAGTTGCCCGAGGCCGAGATTTTGGTGCCCGACCCGGCCTTTATCGCCGAGCGCCGCGAGCGGCTCGTGGGCCTCGTGATTACCCATGCTCATGAGGACCATATCGGTGGGGTCGCTTGGCTTTGGCCCTATCTCCGGTGTGCCGTTTACGCCACGCCGTTTGCCGCCGCGGTGCTGCGCCGCAAGTTGGCCGAGGTCGGGCGCCTGAATGAGGTTCCAATCCGGGTCGTCCCGCCCGGTGCAGTGTTCGAACTGGGCCCCTTTTCCATGCGCTTCCTGCGCGTCGCGCACTCGATACCGGAAGCGCAGGCGCTGGCGATCAGCACCCCGCATGGCACGATTCTGCATACCGGGGACTGGAAGCTTGATCCTGATCCACTGATTGGCCCACCCACCAGCGAGGCGGAATTTGCCGAGCTGGGGGAGCGGGGTGTGCTCGCAATGGTCTGTGACTCCACCAATGCGATGGTGGAGGGGCATTCCGGGTCAGAGGCGGAGGTGCGTCGCAGCCTCGGGCCTTTGATTCGGGGCTTGCGCGGCCGGGTGGCGGTGACCTGCTTTGCCAGCAATATCGCACGGATCGAGTCGATCGCGCGAGCCGCGGAAAGCGCGGGCCGAAGCGTTGCGATCGTCGGGCGGTCCTTGCGCAATCTCGAAGAAGCGGCGCGCGAATGCGGCTACTTGCGCGGAGTGCCGGCTTTTGTCCCGGAGGATGCTGCGGGCTCGGTTCCCGATGATCATCTGCTGCTTCTGGTGGGCGGCAGCCAGGGTGAGCCGCGGAGTGCGCTGACCCGGATTGCGCTCGACTCACACCCGAATATTGCTCTGGGGGAGGGCGATACGGTGGTTTTCTCCAGCCGCGTCATCCCGGGGAATGAGCGGGCGATAAGGGCGGTCCAGGATAATCTGATCCGCCGCGGTGTGCGGCTCATGACGGATGAGGATCATTTGGTCCATGTCTCGGGCCACCCGGCCCGCGACGAATTGCGCCGGCTTTACCGGCTCGTGCGGCCGCATTACGTGGTGCCGACGCACGGCGAATGGCGGCACCTCGCGGCCAATGCGGCGCTAGCGCAAGAGATGGGAGCGGTTTCTTTCCTGCTTGAGGATGGTGATGTGCTGAGCCTGGCGCCGGGCCGGCCGGAAGTGGTTGATACTGCACCGGTCGGGCGCCTGGCCGTCGATAGTGGCCGGCTTGTACCGCTCAGCGGCGGTGTTATGTCCGCCCGGCGGCGGATGTTGTTCAACGGGATGGTGTTGGCCAGCGTGGCCGTTGATGGAGCTGGCCGGGTTCGGGGCCGCCCGCGGGTAAGCGCCCCCGGCCTGTTCATGCCGGATGACCCGGAAAACGACCGCATTGCCGAGGAATTCACGGATGCGGTCGAGAGCCTGCCCATGCCGCTGCGGCGGGAAGACGACGCGCTCCGCGAAGCGGCGCGAGCGGCGTTGCGGCGTGCCCTAGGCAGGCGGTTGCAGAAGCGGCCATTGGTCGACGTGCATCTCTTGCGGGTTTGAAATGGGCTGGCTGACTGGACTGCTTCTTTACGTGGTTATCTGGTGGGTCGTGCTGTTCGCGGTCTTGCCTATCGGCACGCAGCCCGTTGCCGAACCGGATGCCCACACGGGCTGGCGTGGCGTTCCTGCCCAGCCTCGGCTGGGTATTAAGCTCATGGCAACTACTCTTATTGCCGGGTTGATTTGGGGCGGGTGTTACGCGGTGATCTCGAGCCCCATCCTGAGCTTTCGCTCTGGGGTACTCGCGCTTCCTCAGGATTAGCAACAGGTTCTACCCGGCCGGAGGGGACAACCCCCAACCGACCGAGAAGTAAGTTTCCTCCCTAAACCTGGCCCGCGAGGTCGTGTCGAAGGCTAATCTTCTGATAACCCGCCTGCGTTAGCTTGTCACCGTGTCGTGTTTAAGAAATTTCGTTTAGCGCGATTTTTATTGCGATCGCTGTGGGTCCGTGGGCGTATCGCCGCGCAGCGTGTCTCGGCAATCGAGAGTATTGCTAGAAGAGCGGGACAGACCGGCCGCATTGACGATCTCACGAGCTGCCGGGCTATCTTTGCTGGCTGGGTTTTCAGTTATCACCTCAGTCTGCAACTCGGACAGGCCTCCGGCCATCCGCTCTTGCGCCGGGGCTATTTGGGCGTCGATGCTTTCTTCGTCCTCTCGGGGCTGGTTCTGGCCCAGGCCCATCCGATGCTGGAGTGGCGCTGGCCAGAGATCAGGCGGTTTTGGTTGCGGCGCTTGGCGCGGATCTACCCGGTTCACCTGGCCATGATCTTGCTTTTGGCCGCGCTTGCGCTGGCCGGGTGGGCTGTTGGATTGCGGCCCCGGGAGCCTGTGCGGTTCGGGGTCGATGAGTTGTGGCGCAACCTGCTGCTCATCCATGGGTGGGGGCTTTCAGATCGTTGGGCCTGGAATTACCCCTCCTGGTCGATCAGCACGGAGTGGGCTGGTTACCTCGCTTTTCCCGCGCTTTGGGGAATTACCCGGCGACTTCCGATGCGCCTCGCCTGCGCGCTTCCAGCCGGCATGTTGCTCGCACTCGCGGCCGCCGAGACGGCGGCGGGGAAAAACGGCCTTAACCTAAGCTACCGCGGCGCGCTTTGCCGGTTCTTGCCGGAATTCATTGCAGGGATGGCCGCTGTGCGCTTGGCATCGGTCAGCATTGTACTGCCACCGGGCCGGTTGATTGCTCTGGCCGGAGTTGTCGTGGCCGTGGGCGCCTGCTTGTGGTGGCGGGATGCTATCGTGGTTGGGGGACTATGGCTTTGCCTGGCGGGGCTGCTTATCGCTTCACGCCAAGGAAGCCAACCGGCGCTGACCGGTATCCCAGGCCTGGTTCGCCTAGGCGAAATCTCCTACTCCTTCTACATGAGCTTCGCTTGCGTCGAGATGCTACAAGCCGTGCTATGGCGCCGGTTGCACGCATCTCCAGAGGAAGGGCCGCTCCTGTTCGCGGCCGTAGCGCTGGCCGGCACGCTCGCGCTTGCGACGGCTACTTGGCGGTGGGTCGAGCGGCCTGTTGCCCGGCTATTCCTAACGTAACGGAAGCCCGGCGAGGTGAGATCGGGACCCCAATTCGGGTCGCATTTTGCGCCAAATGGGACCCGGTGCATCGCAAATGGGGAACCCGAGTCCGCCTCAAGCCATCGCGCTCTAGGCATTTGGGTTTTCGGAGCGCGATTCAGGCTTTCCGGCGATTCCGCCTCAAGCCATCGCGCTCTAGGTGAAATCGATCTAGGGTCCGCCCCGAATTCCGGAGAACGGCTGATCCAATGCGCCTATCGCAGAGCTTCGTACCTACCCTGAAAGAGACCCCGGCGGACGCCCAGATCGCGAGCCATCGATTGATGCTTCGGGCGGGGCTCGTGCGTCAGACCGCGTCGGGCATCTATGCCTGGCTGCCAGTGGGGTTCCGGGTGCTCAAGAAAATCGAACAGATCGTGCGCGAGGAGCAGGACGCGATTGGAGCACAGGAGATGCTGATGCCGACGGTGCAATCGGCAGAGCTCTGGCGCCAGAGCGGGCGCTATGAAGAGTACGGGAAGGAGATGCTCCGTATCCGCGACCGGCACGAGCGCGAATTGCTTTATGGACCGACGAACGAGGAGATGATCACCGATCTGCTGCGCCAGGGGGTGAAGTCGTACCGGGACCTGCCGCAAATCCTTTATCATATACAGTGGAAATTCCGCGACGAGGTTCGCCCGCGATTTGGCGTGATGCGGGGGCGAGAATTCCTGATGAAAGACGCCTATAGCTTCGACCTCGATCGCGCTGGGGCGGTAGTGAGCTACCGAAAGATGATGCTGGCCTATATGCGCACTTTCGAGCGTATGGGGCTGAAGGCGATCCCCATGGTTGCGGAGAGTGGGCCGATTGGCGGGGATCTCAGCCACGAATTTATCATCCTCGCCCGCACCGGCGAAAGCCAGGTCTTCTACGATGCGGCATTCGAGGAAATCGATTACTCGCCGCGGGCGTTCGACCATCGGTCGAATGACGATCTCGCCCGCTTCTTCCGCGAAATGACGACGCATTACGCCGCAACCGAGGAGAAGCACGACCCGGCGGCATGGGATAGGGTTTCAGCCGGGCGCCGGCGCGAGGGCCGGGGCATCGAGGTGGGGCATATATTTTACTTCAGAACGAAATACAGCAAGCCGCTTGGTTTTACGGTGTCGGGGCCTGATGGCCGCGCGGTTCATCCGGAAATGGGAAGCTATGGTATCGGCGTGAGCCGGCTGGTCGGCGCAGTGATTGAGGCGGGCCACGACGAGCGCGGGATTATCTGGCCGGAGCCCGTGGCCCCCTATCGGCTGGCGGTCCTAAACCTCAAACCAGGTGATGGGCGATGCGATTCGCTCTGTGAGGATTTTTATCAGAAGCTCACGGGTGAGGTGCTGTACGATGACCGGGACGAGCGGCCGGGGGTGAAATTCGCCGATGCCGATCTGCTCGGGCTTCCATGGCAGATCGTTGTGGGCCCCCGCGGGGCCGCGAGCGGCTCGGTGGAGCTCAAGCGCCGGGCAACCGGCGAGCGGCTGGAACTTTCGGCTGAGGACGCTTTTCGTCGCGTGACTTAGATGTTCAATGCTTTCGAGCGCGCCGTTGCTGCGCGCTACCTGCGTGCCCGGCGCGGAGAGCGGTTCGTGTCGGTTATAGCGGCGTTTTCCCTCATCGGGATTGCCCTCGGCGTCGCGACCTTGATCATTGTCATGAGCGTGATGGGCGGGTTCAAAGTGGACCTGCTGAACCGGATTTTGGGCTTCAACGGCCATCTCGGTGTGTATGGCCAGGGCGCGCCGCTGCGGGACTACGAAGCGCTTGCCGAAAAGATAAAGGCGATTCCAGGTGTGGTCTCCGCGGTGCCCGTGGTCGACGGACAGGTGTTACTCACTGACAATCGCGGCACTTCGATGGGCGGGCTGGTGCGCGGCATCGCACAGCCGGATCTAAAGGCGCAACATGCCGTCAGCGGTCATATTATTGCTGGCTCGCTCGACGCATTTCAAGGCGATGACGCGATTGCGGTCGGGGTGGGGCTCGTTCGCCGCTTCGGGGTTCAACCCGGTGATCAGCTTACTCTGGTGTCGCCGCAAGGGGCGGCGACTGCGTTTGGCGTCGTGCCGCGAGTTCGTTCCTATCAGATCGTAGCCGTGTTTCAGGTGGGAATGAATGAGTACGACACGAATTATGTATTCTTGCCGCTGCATGCGGCACAAGTGTTCTTCCAGACCCCCGATGCCGTGACCCAGATCGAGGTGCGGGTGGCCGACCCGGACGCGGTCACTCTGATTGGCAACGAAGTTCGGCGTGTGCTTGCCGGCATTCCAATCCGGGTGATTGACTGGCAGCAGGCCAATAACAGCTTCTTCGCCGCTGTTCAGGTCGAACAGAATGTGATGTTCGTGATCCTGACCCTTATCATCCTCGTCGCTGCGTTCAATGTGGTTTCTTCCCTTATCATGATGGTCAAGGACAAGACGCGCGACATCGCCGTGTTGCGGACCATAGGGGCGGGTCGCGGCGCGGTGATGCGGATATTCCTGATGTGCGGCGCGTCGGTGGGTGTGCTCGGCACCTTGGCTGGCGTGATCCTGGGCGTGCTTTTCTGCCTCAACATCGTGACTATTCAGCACTGGGTCGAGGCGATCACCGGAACCAACGTGTTCAACCCGGAAGTCTACTACCTTACGCATCTTCCATCGCGGCTCGATTGGCATGAGGTCGTGCAAATCGTGGTCATGGCTTTGGCGTTATCCTTGGTTGCGACCCTGTACCCGAGCTGGCGTGCCGCCCGCACCGACCCGGTCGAGGCGCTTCGGAATGAGTGAGGCGGCCGCGCCGCCGCTTGTGCTGCGCCGTTTGCAGCGTACATACCGAACGGAAGCCGGCGGATTACCGGTGCTGCGCGGCGCTGATCTAACAGTGGAGGCGGGGGAGATTGTGGCCCTCGTCGGGCCCTCGGGATCCGGGAAATCCACCCTGCTGCATCTAGCTGGACTGCTCGAAAAGCCGGATGGCGGCGCGGTGCTGGTCGGTGGCCGCGAAGCAGGCACACTTGCTGATTCTGAGCGGACCGCAATCCGGCGGGATGAAATTGGTTTCGTTTACCAGTTTCATCACCTTCTCGCGGAATTCACTGCTCTGGAAAACGTGGTGCTGCCGCAGATGCTGGCGGGGAAATCGCGGGCTAAGGCACAGGATCGCGCGCTATCCTTGCTCTCAGGGTTTGGGCTTGCGGCGAGGGGCTCGCATTTGCCTGGCAAGCTGTCGGGCGGCGAACAGCAGCGGGTCGCGATCGCCCGGGCACTAGCGAATGATCCCCGCGTGCTGCTTGCCGATGAGCCGACCGGAAATCTTGACGTTGACACTGCCGCCGTCGTTTTCGCGGAGCTGATTGACACGGTCCGGAGCAGACAGGTGGCCGCGCTGATCGCGACGCACAACCCAGATCTCGCGGCGCGGATGGATCGAACGGTGACCTTGCGGGAGGGGCGAATCGTTCCGTGGAAGTAGTCAGCGAGGTTCGAGAATCCCCTCGGCTTCGGCGATCAATTCGCTCCTCGTCCCAGTACTGCCTATTTCAACTCTGTTTTGTTGCGTTCCGTTCTTGATTTACCAGCACGCTCAGCGTCGATCCGGCGCATCTCGCGATAGATGGCCGCGGCTCGTTCATCCCCCGAGAGGTGCTCCCAGACTCCCTCGGGAAACGCCTCCTGGGCGGCTTTAATTGCCTGCCGAAAAACATCGTCCATGCGTCTCCCCAATCCGGTTCATGAACAGAGCAATGCCGGTGACAAAGAACCCAAAAAGGGGATGTCACGAAGGAATCTTAAACGAAAGGCGGACTTAGACCGCCCCGATAAAGCGGTAGCAGATAATCGCCTCTATCACCCCGCCCCAGCACCAACGATCTTAAAGTAGCAAATGCAAGCCGTGGTAACGTTGGGATCAGACCGAAAGCAATAATCACGCCTCGGAAATGCATTGTGATAGGTGGCGTGACGCTGGCCCATTGCTTTGCGGCGCGCTCCCCGGCCTCTATATAGCCGTTCCAGTACGAGAAGCGGTCAAGGCCATGGAATTCATTGGGCGTCGGCGGCTCCAGACCGCTTGGCCCGGCAGCGTATCCGGCATTCCAGCTAGTCTCATCAAATCCCGTCTTGTCAACTTGATGATCGGAATTGTCCCCGCCCTGAATGATGGCATAGCGCTGAACGCCGCAGTCTTCTATTGGCTCCTTCTCTGATCATGAAATTCGGTCAGTGTGACTCGTGCGCGGTAGCCCGCGCAATTCTGGGGGCGGTGAAGGGCCTCGCGTCGCTGCGGCCCGGGATTGGCCAAACGCTCGCACGTCATC
>JAFAHH010000808.1 GCA_019237355.1 Acetobacteraceae bacterium
CCCTATCCCGATGGACAGTGCGAGCACGGTGCGATGCTGCCCGGGGTCGGGTTGGCCTCATATCCCAAATACCAGCGGGGTTACCGCCCCGGCCAAGATTCGGCTTGCAAGCGGGTAGGAAGTCCAAAGCGCCGGAGCAGACCTCACCGTCTCACGGTTCCATACGAAACTGAGCTCAACGCTCATGCTATCGGGCAGGGAGAACTGCCGACCCGCCGAGCCTGGTTCTTGACGGTCGTCAAGGCGCGAGCCGCACGAACGTGCTGTGACCGATCGCATGCACAGGTGACATCCCGGCGCTCATCACGGGGAGGCGACCTGCGATCGGCAGCCCGGAACCCCCGATTTACATCCCGCCGCGCCCTCGCGCTCGCAACTGACGGGCCGAACGGACCGTAGGGGTGAAAAGAGACGCCAGCCTTGTCCATCCCTCCAGCCTTGCTCATCACTTTCGGAGTTGTCGGAAATGCAAAAGTCCAACACCAGTCACGCTCCCACTCTCTTCAGCCCTGTCGAGGTTGGTCCGCTCACGCTCAGGAACCGCATTGTCATGGCACCTTTGACGCGCAGTCGCGCCAGCCGCGGGAACGTGCCGAACGAATTGAATGCCCTCTACTATGCCCAGCGCGCCAGCGCCGGCCTCATTATTTCGGAGGCGACCCAGATCTCGCCGGAGGGCCAGGGCTATATCCGGACGCCCGGAATCCACAGCCCCGAGCAGATCGAAGGCTGGAAATGCGTGACGAAGGCTGTGCACGTTACGGGTGGCACGATGGTGCTCCAGCTTTGGCATGTGGGGCGCATCTCTCACCCGTCATTCCAGCCGGGCGGTGCCGCGCCGGTTGCGCCCTCGGCCATCAGGCCCAATGCCCAAGCTTTCACGGAACACGGATTCGAGCCGATCCCGACCCCGCGTGCACTCGAGACGGCCGAGATTCCCGGCATCGTCGAGCAATACGCTCAGGCGGCGCGGAACGCGCTGGCGGCCGGGTTCGACGGCGTGGAGGTGCACGCCGCAAACGGCTATTTGATCGACCAGTTTCTGCGTGACGGCACCAACAAACGCACGGACCGCTATGGCGGCAGTATCGAGAACCGCAGCCGGTTCCTGATGGAGGTCGTCAACGCCGTCATCGCCGTCGCTGGCGCGGACCGCACGGGCGTGCGTATTTCGGCGCAGAATGGCCAGAACGACATCGCCGACAGCGATCCGCAAACTCTGTTCGACTACGTCGCCGAACAACTTTCGGGAAAGGGCCTCGCCTATCTCCATACCATCGAAGGCGATACGTCCGGCGCCCCGGTTCCGCCGTTCGACTATCCCAGGCTCAAGCGCCTGTTCGGCGGGACCGTCATAGCCAACAATGGCTTCGACAAGCGCCGCGCAAACCAAGCCATCGCGGAAGGACGCGCTGATCTCATCGCGTTCGGCAAACTTTACATTGCAAATCCGGACTTGGTGATCCGGCTGTTCCTCGATGCGCCGCTGATGCCGGTCAATCGAGAAACCCTGTATGGCGGCGCAGAGCAGGGCTACACGGACTATCCGACACTCCGCACGGTTGCCGCGCAACCCTGTTATCAGGACGCGGAGCGGGCGTGGGGGTGATAGCGGCGAGATCGTCCATTTGTCTGCTTGCGGGAGTTGTACCGCTTCGGCCGGGGCGACCGACACAGGCGTAACGGGACTCCCTGAGCCATTCAGCGCGCGCTAAACCGCTCCTCGAAGCGCCTGCGGATCCCGGGCGCGACAATCCCGCGAGGCCCCCGACTGCTCGGATGCCGCCTGCATCGTCGTTGGCAAGGATTGATCAGTCCACCCTCGATAGGCGTGAGCATGCCGTAAGACCTGTCCGCGGCCTTCGCATGCGGTGCCGCGATGATCCGCTCCCGCAATTCCGGCGTATAGGAGTCGCCGGGACGCACCGATACCGAAGGAACGGCGTTCATGCCCCGGTTGCCTGCGGCGGCGGCAGCATGAAGGGCTCGCGCATTTTGATTATGTGCCGATCGCCGTCAGCGGTGACGACCTGCAGACTGCCGACGGCGAGTGCTTCTTCGTCAACATGCACTTCGCGCGGCTTGCGGATCAGATGGTCGAGTCCTTCCAGGGCAATTTCGATTAGATCATCGCCTTGTTGCAGGGATCAGCTGCGCTGCGTCGTGAGCTGGGCGGCCAAGAGCGCACCCGCTTTCGAGATCGGGACTTCACAGCCTGGGGTCCGGGCTGCGCTGCCACAAGCCCTCCGTGGGCCGCAAGTTCGGCGGTGCGGCCTAC
>JAFAHH010000899.1 GCA_019237355.1 Acetobacteraceae bacterium
CGAGCGATCGCCTCCGCCAGGTCCATGCGCTGGCTGCGCCGCGCCCGGGGCGACGTCGGGGTCCCCACGAACTGGTTCGTGGGGGGCCCCGTTTGCCGGCCGGCCATACGGTGATCGGCTACGGCTTCTTCACCTGCGGCGACACTCCGTACGCGGCCACTGCCACGCTGCGACCGCGCTGGCCGGAGCTGCGCTTCGTGCTGCGGCCGCGGCCGGCCTGACCGGCCATGGATGATGTTGCGGCGGCCCGCCTCGTTGGTCCCACTGCGGCGGGAGAAGATCCTATGGGGCGACAGGCGCCGGTACCCGTAAGGTTCGGTTGCCAAGACCAACTTACGGAGACCGCAACGATGTCGAGCTCAGCGCTGATCGCACCTGCCGCCAAGGAGGAGGTTGCCACGCTTTTTGTCGGGTTTGAACTCAGCAAGTCGACTTGGCTGGTTGGCCTGTATGCGCCGGAACTCGGCAAATCCATCAGCCGTCACAAAGTCGATGGGGGCGATGCCGACGCGGCTCTTGAGCTGATTGCGACCGCCAGTCGACGGTTGGGAAGGATGGGAAAACCGGTCCGCGTGGTATCGATTTATGAAGCTGGGTTCGACGGGTTTTGGTTGCATCGCAGACTGACAACGGCGGGTATCGAAAGCCGGGTGATTGATGCCGCGAGTATTCCCGTGGACCGGCGTTCGAGGCGCGCCAAGACCGACCGCCTCGACCTGGAACTTCTGCTCCGCATGCTGCTTGCACTAGAGCGCGGTGAGACGCGGATTTGCCGGGTCGTTCAGGTGCCAAGCCCGGCAGAGGAGGACGCCAAGCGTCAGCACCGGGAGCGCGCGGTGTTGGTGGCCGAGCGGACCGCACACAGTAACCGCATAACGGGGATCCTGATGGCCTTGGGGATCCGTGATGTTAATCCGCACCGGCGCGATTTCGTGGAGCGTCTCGACGACTTGATGACGGCCACCGGCGAGCCGGTGCCGCCGCACACGAAGCGAGCGCTGGCGCGAGAGCACGAGCGGCTGGGCTTGGTTGAACGCCAGATCAAAGAGATCGAGAGAGCCCAAGCCACAGAGATGAAGACGGCAACGAAAGAGCAGGGCGACCGGAAAGAGGCGAGGGGAGGGGGTGCGGCGGTGTGCAGTGCCGCCCAGGCCGCGGCACTGGTGCGCCTGAGAGGGATCGGACAGGTCAGTGCCGTGCCGTTATGTCGTGAAGTATTCTATCGCCAATTCAACAATCGCCGCGAACTCGCCGGCTACTTCGGGTTAACACCCAGCCCGTACAACAGCGGGTCGACGCGGATTGATCAAGGCATCAGCAAAGCGGGCAACCCTCACGCTCGCAGTCTTGCCATCGAAGTTGCCTGGCTGTGGGTCCGCCACCAACCGAACAGCGCTTTGACGAACTGGTTCTTGCAGCGTGTCGGCGATGCCAAGGGGCGCATCCGACGCATCGCCATCGTGGCATTGGCGCGCAAGCTGATGGTCGCGCTGTGGCGGTATCTCACGACAGGTTTGATTCCGGAAGGAGCGGTCATGAGCCCTGCATAGTCTCCTCGCAACGCCGGCGCCTCGGCGGACATCCCGAGCGCTTGCGTCAACGGGGTGGTGTGTGACCGTCCCTCCCTTTGGCTAATTGCCGTTGGAGAAGATTGGTCCCACCGGTCCGGCCTCTTTCACCCGCCGAATGCGGGATCGTGGTCACGGTCGCAGGCGACCGAACCGGAGACAAGGTGATGCGGTCTTTTCCCGTATGATCGAAGCAGAGGCCTCCCGCGCCGACGCTAACGCCGGCCCCCGCTGGTGCCTTCGGGTTCCAATGAAACGCCCGATGACGGAATTTCCACTTGACTTCGACGCCCTCAGACAAGGGGAGGGGGGCACGCCGCGGCTGGAATTGGAAGTGTTCAGCGGGCCGCTGGCCCTGCTGCTGAGCCTGGCACGCACGCGGGAAATCGATCTGGCGCGCCTCTCCGTGGTGAACCTCGTTGATCAGTTGGCCCGCGCCCTTGAGCAGGCA
>JAFAHH010000907.1 GCA_019237355.1 Acetobacteraceae bacterium
CGCCCATCGGAGTGCGTGCCAGCCTCATCGAAGAGTGGGACGAGATCACCCGCGCCGCGAAGATGGAGCCACGGGTCCGGCTGTTCGACACCGACGAGCAGGCGCTGGCCTGGGGGCGCTTGCAGGCGAGCCGGCGCGGCTTGAAGCAGCTGTTCCTGACCGACAACAGAAAATCCGGCGGCAAATGAGCCGCCTCAGGGGTGTACTGTCGGGATGATCCTACCGCCTAGTGCGCGGCCTGTGGGATGCCCATCTCCGCGTCCCAAGGGCCGGGGAAGCGGCCGCGGCCAACGAGTTCGCGCGTGAAAATGTGGTCCTCGCGCGGCCATTCGGCACCCGGCAGTTCGTAATAGACCTCAACGCCATTGCCGTCTGGTCCCGGAGTATAGATGCCAGGCGAGATGCCGTGATCGGCGATGTGGTCGATTGGAATCTGCTTCTCTTTGACGCGGTGATAGAATTCCTTAGTGGTTGGGAGGTATCAATCAAATTGATTGCTATGTGGTTCATGCGCAGCATCGATATACGGTAAAGGTCTTCGCCAGCGGCAGCAGCATCACACTCTTAGGTCAGTACCCCGGCGGCGGCGGGACCGGTGCACCCAGATAGGGGGTGCCACCGGGCGACGGCGGCGGCGGGCCGTAGGGGTAGGGCGACGGACCCCCAGGATAGCTTGAGGAACTGCCGTAATAAGGGCGCGTGCCCGGTGGCGGCGAGAAAGCAGGCACCGAGTTGCCGTGAGCGGCCATGCACTGCCCGTATACGATGTCGTATTGCTGCTGTACACCTTGCTGGGCGTAGCCCGAAGTACCGGCAGCCCCGAGTGCGCCGAGGCCCGCGCCCGATGCCGCACCGATCCCCGCTGCGTGGCCGCCACCGACCGCCCCGCCGATCGCCGCCCCGAGCGCCGTCGTGAACAGCCCGGCGCCGAATGCTTGGCTGTTGGCGGCGGAAACCGAAGGCGCGGTCTGCGCGGCGGCATATTGCTGGCAGGCTGCCTGATCGGCGCCAAACGCGTCGAACGTCTTGTTCGGCCCAGGCACGACAGCGATCATCGGTGCCATCGGGGTCTGAACGCACGCCGTCAGACCCGCCGTTACCGTCAAGGCGGCGGCGATTCGCGAATAGGAAAAATTCATGTGTACTCCCGCCCCCATGCAGCCCGGCTAATCTTGGCGACCTGTTTTATGCATGCAAGCGATAAAAGATCCCAACCGCCGCGAAGTCGCTCAGGCGGCCCCATTGTGAAGGCGGGGCGCCCGTGAACTCGCCCAGATACCCCGGTGAATCGGGCGAGGGGGAGAAACCCGGACACTATTGCGTCACACTGCGCAATTGGGAACGATCTCGATGTGGCACTTCCAACACGTCCATCGGCGCCCCGACATCCATGACGTCGAACCGGTTACCTGCTGGCCTTCGACGGTAAGGTCGCGGACTTCTGCTTCCCTCTTCAGCTGAAAGCAGGGGTGGCGCGCGGCTTGTTCAGCGAGGAACTCGAGGAAGTCCCATTGCGGCGTTAACGCAATGAACCGGCAACGGGTGGGCAAATGCGTGAAATCTGCGAGAGGCAGAAATTCATCCCCGATCTGAGCTTCCCAACGTCCTTACTTCCTGGTGGGGACGTCGCAGGAATTCTTCGAGAAGCCCCAACTCATGCATCAGTTCGAGTGTCGAGGGGTGGATCGTATCGCCGCGAAATCGCGCAGGAAATCAGCATGTTTTTCGAGGACCAGAACCGATTCCGGCGCGGGCCAACAGAAACCCAAGCATCATGCCGGCGGGACCGCCGCCAGCGATGCAGCAGCGGACCGCAACCTCGCCCGCACTATCCCTCGCCTCCTGCCGGGCCGGCCTCTCCAACTCGCCGGACCGCGCCGATCGAAATGAGAACAAGGGTTAGATGGGTGGCAGTGACGAAAGATCGACGATCTGTTGAGCGGCCTTCAACTTTTCGAGGCGCGCCGCTTCCTGTGTCGTCACGTAATCTCGGTAGGCGGCCCGGTCCGCCTCGGCAATCGTCGCCTGCGTCGGAACCGCGCAAACGGTCGGGCATCGCGTCACACCTTTCTTCTTCAGAAACGCAGCCACCGCCGCTTCGTAATCGGCATCCGACATGATGGTTTCCCTCCTGAGTGATGGGAATCCCAGTTAGCGCGAGACGGGTTAATGATGGGTTTAGAGCAATACCTCTAAAAAAGTTTTCGAAATGCCAGAAAACCGACACGACTCGGCTGGTGTTTTCCTGGCCTCTAGACGATATATGCGAGCCGGGAGGAGTGACAGGACGGGGCTGGACATTGGTCCATCCGGATTATTCGGTGCGATTTTGGGGTGTACGCGGCAGCATTGC
>JAFAHH010000938.1 GCA_019237355.1 Acetobacteraceae bacterium
GAAGCGGCCTTCCGGCGAGCGAAGCGAAACGGCACCGACCTGGTTGACCGGGGAAGCCATCTTACCAACGTGCGAGCCCTCACGGACTGTGCCACGGAGGACGGAACCCTTTTGCTGGAGCAGAAGCTCAAGCGCGGTCGTGAACTGGGTCGTATAGAGCGGGATGAGGCCCGCGTCGAACGAAGTAGTCATCTAAGACACCCCAACGAGGAAACTTGCTTGCTGCGTCGCCAGCCGTATCCTCGTCGGGGGCCATGCTCAGAATATCAGCGTGGCAAAAATACATCACCACGCTGATGAAAGTCAAGCGGTTCGAGCACCGCCTGCAATGATGCGTGTGAGGTTCTCGAATTGCTTCGCCTCGGCACGCCCACCGTTCAACCAGCGCTTGACCCACTCCGGATCGTTTTTGAGTGTGACAATTTCAGCACGCGCCTGCTCGACGGTCATCACTCCGCCCGATGTAGCACCTTGGCCACGCACGAAGCTGTCCTCGCCGATCCGCGTTCCGATCTGTCGGAACATCTCCATCACGCGCGAGTAGCCGATGACCTTTTCGAGGGCGTTCACCTCTTCCGGCCGGACCCCGAGCGCCTTGGCGGCATTCGTGGCCACGACGGCATTCACGTTGGCGTTGGCTCCCCAGTTCTGCGCCAGGGCGTCTTTCTCTTTGGCCAGGGCTGCAGTCTGGTCCGCAAGCTCGTTGGCCTTACGGCCGTCGAGGAACTTGGCGAGTTCTTGCGCCAGGATGATAGCTCCATCCCGGGTGGCGTGGGTTCGGTGGGCCAAGCCTGTTGCAAGGTCTGCCAGTTGTGCATCCAACGGGGACCCATCGGCGTGCTTGATATTGGCATAGTCCACCTTCTCCCCGTCCTTGATGGAACCGAGGCGTGCCCAGACGGCATCCCACGCCTTGGCGTCGGCCGGGTCCTTCGGCAGACGAATGACTTGGTCAGCGGGCACCCCGATATACTTCTCGGCTTCCCGGTGTGCCTTGATCGCCTCGATCGCCACGATCTCCGGGGCCTTGTCGTGCCAGCCGCGGTTCTGGATGTGGCCGATGGTCTCGGCGTCGACTTTCCCCTCGAACCATTTCGGCGTCGGGGGAGGTGGGGCGGCCGGCGGGGTTGCCGTGCCCGTATTTGGCTCATCAGCCATCGGAGGCTCCATCGTTTAGTTGCGCCTTGAACAGCTCCAATAGCTGCTCAGGGCTTAGTTTCAGGTGCTGCTGTATTCTGAGCCAAACTTCTCTACGACCCTCCAAGACCGCATGCACCCGAGGGTCGGGGTGCCAACACGTTTGCCCCGCCCGGCAGAACCGATACAGGTCTTTCAGCGCCGGTGAGTTCTGGGGAAAGAGCGTCTGATAGCTCCGCTGGCGACCGAGCATCCAGTCGCGCGCCTTTCCCCACATCTTTTCTGTGCCGAGGCTCAAAGCCGGGTGGTCCTCTATCGCCGATGTCCATGGTCCAGTTTCCGTCCAGCTTGATGTGTTCTTCGGAGACGGAAACCATTATCCTCGTGGCCTTTATAACACACTTCCATTCGGTAGTAGAATACTGATCATAGTCATACCACGCAAGACACCAAGCCGGCTGTCCGTCGACTTCACACTCCAGCCAGGGGTGGTGTTGCGTTACTATCACTGGCCGGGTCCGGGGCCAGGCCCTTGTTGTGGCGCGCCTCCGGGAGCAGCGCCCCCTTCTTTGGCGACCACGGCCTGGGCTTTCATCATTGCCGCTTGGCCAGGGGCCGCCTGGATTGCAGCTTGCTGCTGCATCTGCTTGGCGCGCACCTGGCGTTTCTGATCAATCTTGTCTTTCGACGCCATCCACCTCACTGGCACTGCCTGAATATCCGAAATATCCGGGATCGCGGCATCAAAATCAAAAGGATCAAGCAGCGACGGGTCCTGAGTAACAGCGACCAGCTCTTTGACGACCTCAATAACTCGCATGAAACCTGCGGCCTCTTGAGCGCGCATCGCACGTGAAATCGGGGAGGTGTAGACAGTTTCGTAGGCACCGCGGGCCTCCTTCAGAAGCGCGGGCATCGGGTCAAGCGCGTGCATCTGGGCGAGGAGGTCGATCTCGCGATCGATCATGGGGCCGAGATATTCGGACTGCTGCCGTCCAACGGTTGGCGCGAGGAGGATG
>JAFAHH010000996.1 GCA_019237355.1 Acetobacteraceae bacterium
TCGCAAAACCCTAATCCGGCCAACGGGTAGACGGACTAAGGCTTCGCGGCATATGGGCATGCAGGTTATAGCCCTTTTCACCCCGATCGGTAGTCGAGCCCGTGCTGAGATCCCTGGTTTCGCTCTTAATCCAGGGCCCCCTGAGCCGCTGGGGTAAATCGGTAGCAAGGCCGGTGTCGCGCCAGGCCTCGACCTCGGCCAGCGTGGCTTTCAGGTTGTTCGTTAACGCCTCGATGCCGAGCGCGCCCAAGACGAGAGGCGGCAGCACCGACCTGAAGGATGTGCAGGCAGCCATCGCCGCCGATCCGAGCAAGCGAGACGCGATCAAGCAGCAGCTGGCGGACATCGCGGCGCAGGAGGATAAGGCGCAGCGCCAAGAGGATCTTGAAACACTCAAGGCCGCGCTCGCCGATACCGCCAATGCACGGGCCGAGACAGAAGCTCTGGTCAAGGCTGGCAGTCCAATCGCCTGGGGGGCGCCGGTTGTCTCAGCTATCGTGCTGCTGACATTTGCCGCGGTCCTGATCGGTGGCCTTCATGCCCAAAAGGAAAACCTAGACCTGTTTAACCTGGCGCTGGGGACCGTAGGGACCATGGCGACCGCGGTCGTGACCTATTGGGTCGGCTCGAGTGCCGGAAGCCAGCACAAAACGGCGCTGCTGGCTAAAGGCCCAGCCGATTGCCTGAGAATCGAGCTGGCCCGGTCGCGTGTCGTTCCCGGGCCAGCCCCCTCTAAAATCCCGGCGACTTTTGCAATTGGTGTCAGAAGAATGCTTCTCGATGACATGAAACCAAAACGGTCAGCAACGAAGCCGATCCCGATACGGAGTAACAGCCCGGCAATGAGGCTTGATGCTAAAAGTAAGCTGCCCCAAACTCGCTGCACAGCATGCCCGTACGCCAACTAGCAGCACTGCAGCGAAAAGAGTGCCAATCACCTTTTGTTCCTATGCTTTTTTCTTGCACACCCCACGCGCGTTTGTGTCATGCTGCAATGAGTGCTGCGAAACCAGGAACCATGTTCCGGGTTTGCGGAAACAAAGGCTCGCCGCTTTAAGATGCCTCGGAGACACACTCATGAGCTTGATCTTGCAGCTCAAGGACTACCGCCTGACCACCGCCCATATCTACCAGCACATGCCGGATCACCCCGGCCTGCTACAGGAATTCCTTTGGCAGCAATATGATCAAGCGCCGGGCTTCCCCGAACTGCGCAAATTCCTCGATTTCTGGCAGACAAAGCTGGACGGCAAAATTCATTTCGTCCGCGTCGCCTCAGCCAGCCTCGTTAAAACCTCGGAATGGCGGCACACCGAAACCTACTTGCGGCTGCACTAAAGTCCACGATAACAACGCCCTCAACACGGTTGCCGGCAATAGACTAGGCCAATGCGCCAGTCTTTAGCGAGTTGGCCGGGCAGCCACTCGGGCGTTCCGCCACAATTGCCTCGGCAGCCACGGGCAAAAAATGTGTCGGCATCCCCTTGCACGCTGGCCATGATTTGGTCCAGTCCGATTGGCTTAGCGCCCTGAACGTGACTTAGCCGATAGATGCTGTGGCTCGCCGCCCAGCAAGCCATTACCAGCAAGGCTAGCGGCAGTACGTGCGCAAAGAACGCCGGAATTTGGGATCGGGTGAAAGCCTTTTTCGCCGAGCACGGCAAGCGGTCGAGCAGGTCCGACGTCAAGCGGTCAAGCTCGAACCATTCTGCAGGCGACGGGGGCCGTCCCCAGGGATCGTAATGTAGGCTCCGCAGGGCGCCGAATGACGGCGGCATCGTCGCCGCGTGCTCCGTCGCGGCCTGTACTTCAAACCAGCGAAGCGCGTTCAGTTTCCGAAGTTCCGCCACGAAGCGGATGTCGCAGATGCCGGATATCGGCTCCGCCGTGTTCTCGGGTGCGCTGAGCTTGGCCTCCGGGTCGGGTGCGACCTTCTTCTCGATACTCATGCGGCTTTTCTCCCTATTCCTGCAGTGCCGGGAACATGCCTCGCTCGGGCGAGCCTGCCTGCGACCTCCGTCGCATTCATTGTTGCGGCCGGGATGGCTTCACCTGAAGTCGTCCCACTCTGAGGTTTCGGACCGCGATCTAAACCGGTGGCTCCTCGCACTGCCAGAAGAAGCCCGGGAATCGCACCCTACGCTGGGCTTCGTGCGATCTGTTTCGTGTCATTTCCATGCAGACTGTGCCCTAGGTCACGGTTTCCGTGGCGGCCTCCGAGATACAACGTGCTTCTGGAAGAATCGTCGGCTCCTTCCATCGACCCATTCGGGCGCGCCTTGGCCGACAGATCACTCGTGACACGGAGTAAAGCTTAAATGGTTGAAAGCGCTGACGATCTAATGACCGCGGAGCCTGAGCAGCTCCGCAGAGTTCGCACCACGGCGCCTGCGCAGGGCGCCTCTGCGACGCAGGTGGATCCCGCCCGGCGGTGCTTCGAGGTGCTGAAAGGAAAGGGATGGACCCCCGCACAGGCCTGCGGCATTGTCGCGAATATCAAGTGCGAGAGTAACTTCAATCCTGCGGCCGCTGGTGACGGGGGACACGCTTATGGTCTTGCACAATGGCACCCCCCCCGGCAGACTGCTTTTGAACAAAAATACAAACACGACATCCGTGGAAGCTCTTTCGAGGAGCAGCTCGATTTCATTGATTTCGAGATGACCTCCGGAGGCGAGTGGAAAGCGGGGAGACTGCTGAAAGCCGCAAAAACCGCAGAGGAGGCTGGCGAGATCGTGTCGCGCGACTACGAACGACCAGCTTCGCGTGATTCGGAAGCGCGCAAACGCGGCGAGTTAGCCAAAAAATATTTTGAACTTTTCCAGGGCGCAGTCAGCCCAGCCGTAGCCGAGCAAACTTCCCCCGTCGCAAACACAGGAAACATCAAGATGCCTGATATCAATTATGTAGCAGTAGCAGAACATGTCGCATCCGGCGCGGCAGCGGGCCTGGCATTCGGCCCGGTCGGGGCGGGGTTAGGCGCGATGATCGGGTTCGCCACCGAGATGGTGCCGCCCCTGTTCCCGCACTTCTTCGGCAAGAATTCCGCCAAGGTGCAAGCCGCGGTCAAAACCGCGCTTGCTGGCGCCACAGGCGGCAGCACCGACCTGAAGGATGTGCAGGCAGCCATCGCCGCCGATCCGAGCAAGCGAGACGCGATCAAGCAGCAGCTGGCGGACATCGCGGCGCAGGAGGATAAGGCGCAGCACCAAGACGACATTGAAACAATGAAGGCCGCGCTCGCCGATACCGCCAATGCACGCGCCGAGACAGAAGCTCTGGTCAAGGCTGGCAGTCCAATCGCCTGGGGGGCGCCGATTGTCTCCGCCATCGTGCTGCTGACATTTGCCGCCGTCCTGATCGTTGACCTTGTTTCCCAGAATAAAGACAATGTGGCGCTGTTTAACGTGGCGCTGGGGACCGTAGGGACCATGGCGACCGCGGTCGTGACATATTGGGTCGGGTCGAGTGCCGGAAGCCAGCACAAAACGGCGCTGTTGGCTAAGGCCCAGCCGATTCCCTGAAAATCGAGCTGGCCCGGTCGCGTGTCGTTCCCGGGCCAGCCCATTCTAAAGTCCCCACGACTGTTGCAATTTAGTCAGATGACGGTTCTTCATGTCGTGAAACCAGAATGGTGAACAACGAAGGCGATTCGCAATACGGAGTAGCAGCCCTGCAATGAGCCTTGATGCTAAAAGTAAGCTTGCCCAAACTCGCTGCACAGCATACCCGGGCCAACTAGCAGCACTGCAGCGAGAAGAGTGCTAATCACCTTTTGTTGCTATGCTTTTTTCTTCCACACCCCACGCGCTTTTGTGTCATGCTGTCAAGATGCTTGCGAAACCAGGAACCATGTTCCGGGTTTGCAGTAACTAAGGCTCGGACGCTTTAAGATGCCTCGGAGACACACTCATGAGCTTGATCTTGCAGCTCAAGGACTACCGCCTGACCACCGCCCATATCTACTACCACATGCCCGATCATCCCGGGCTGTTACAGGAATTCCTATGGCAGCAATATGATCTAGCCCCGGGCTTCCCGGAGCTGCGCAAATTCATTGATTTCTGGCAAACAAAGCTCGACGGCAAAATTCATTCCGTCCGCGTCGCCTCGGCCAGCCTCGTTAAAACCTCGGAATGGAGGCACACCGAAACCTACTTGCGGCTGCACTAAAACCGGAGGTTCATCCGCGACTAAGAAGAGGGCTCCCCGGCCCCCTTCGATAAGGCTCTGGAAGCAGGGCCCGGGCAGGTATCTTCACCAGCCCCTGAGGCCCCTTCAGGATCACCCGCGCGTCCGGCCCATAATCCACAATCATCTCCCGGCACGCCCCACACGGGGCAACCACCGCCAACTCCCGGTCCGTCTCATCGGGCTTCGGATGCCGCACCGCAACCGCCGTGTCGATCGTGCCATCCCCCTCCAGCACCGCCCGGCCAAGCGCTACCGCCTCGGCGCACACCGAAAGCCGCCCCACCACGGCCCCGAGATGAATCCCCGTCCAGACCCGGCCATCGCGGCCACGTATGGCGGCAGCGACCATGTGCCAAAATGGCTTGTAATGGGCGGCCAAAACCGCATTCGCGGCAGCGACCAGGTCATGATCCGCCTGGCTCAGCGGCTCCGCGCCAAGGGCGAGAAGCGCGCGGCCGGGGAAGAAATCAGTCAGCCGCTTCGGCCTCCTCCGCCTCGTCGGTCACCAGCATGGCACTCGCGACCATCCCGGCCTGCTCGCGCACCCGCCGCTCGACCGCCTCGGCAATGGCCGGGTGCTCGCGCAGGAATTGCTTCGCATTTTCCCGCCCCTGTCCGATCCGCTGGCTATCATAGCTGAACCAAGCACCTGATTTCTCCACCACGCCGGCCTTCACGCCGAGATCGAGGATCTCACCCGACTTGCTCACACCCTCGCCGTACATGATGTCGAACTCAACCTGGCGGAATGGCGGGGCGAGCTTGTTCTTCACCACCTTCACCCGGGTCTGATTCCCGACAACCTCGTCGCGATCCTTGATCTGGCCGATGCGGCGGATCTCCATCCGGATCGAGGCATAGAATTTCAGCGCGTTACCGCCGGTCGTCGTCTCCGGATTGCCAAACATCACCCCGATCTTCATCCGGATCTGGTTGAGGAAGATCATCATCGTCTTGCTACGGCTCACGCTGCCGGTGAGCTTGCGCAAGGCCTGGCTCATCAGCCGGGCATGCAGCCCCATATGCTGATCGCCCATCTCGCCCTCGAGCTCGGCCCGTGGCACCAGGGCGGCAACGCTATCCACGACCAGCACATCAATCGCCCCCGAGCGCACCAGCGTATCCGCGATTTCAAGCGCTTGCTCCCCCGCATCCGGCTGGCTGATCAGCAGATTGTCGATGTCAACCCCAAGCTTGCGGGCATAGACAGGATCAAGCGCATGCTCGGCATCAATGAAGGCACACGTGCCGCCGCGCTTCTGCGCCTCGGCAATGGCATGCAGCGCGAGAGTGGTCTTGCCCGAGCTTTCCGGCCCATAGATCTCGATAATGCGCCCCCGCGGCAGCCCGCCAATTCCAAGCGCCAAATCAAGCCCAAGCGAGCCAGAGGGGATCACCTCCACCTGTTCCTCGGCGCCCTTCTGGCCCATGCGCATGATCGAGCCTTTGCCGAAAGCGCGCTCGATCTGGGTC
>JAFAHH010000048.1 GCA_019237355.1 Acetobacteraceae bacterium
TCGACGATGTCGTTGAACAGCGTGCCGCGCGGGCCGGGATTGAACATCAGGAAGAGGATACCTTCCTTCGCGCCGCGGATCATCTCGCCCGCCTGCTCAAGGTCAGGTTGGCCGTGTATCGGCGTGAACCAGAGCGTGGTGCCGCCAAGCCCGCGCACGGTGCGTGGCGTCGCGTTCGCGGCCAGCAGGCTTGGCGGCGAGGCATCCTCGCATTTGGCGAGCGTGTTCCACTGCTCGAGATAATTATCGGCGAGCGCCGGGTTCTGTACCAGCACCGCGTTGTTTGCCTGGGTACAGAGGCCGGTCATCGTCCAGTTGGTGCTGCCGGTCCATACCGCCTGCGGCGTCTGGTGCGAATCGCAGATCACCAGGAACTTGTTGTGCGCGAGCGCGCGCGGCGCCGTCATGCGATCATGCACGTCGCACATTCCGATATCGGCGCGCGCATCCGCATTCTCGTCGTCACCTTTATGCTTCACGCTGCCATTGCCGAGCACGACATGCGCGCGTTTGCCAAAAGCCTGGAGCAGGCGGATCAGCTCCGGGTCGTCCAGCTCGAATAGCGCGGCGAAGACATGACCGTGATTCTGGTTCGTCTCGGTGAGCAGCTCAACGAGCTTCTCATGGACGGGGCCGCCCAGGAAATTGCGGATCTTGTCGCCCGGCGTCGCGATTATTTTCCGTAGTTCCTGGTCGGGATGTGCCTCGGGCAGCAGCCGCGCGAGCCATTGGCTCGCAACGATGCCGCGATTGAAATAGCAGGAGATCCGCCCCACCGTCTCCGCCCCGATCTCGACCACCTCGCTCCAGGGAGACGCGTTCGCTGCATCCTCGGTGAGTGCGCCGGCCGATCCCAGCATCGGGGTGATGCGATAGGCGACCTGGTCACCCGGATTGACCATGAAATCCGACCACACGTATTTCTGAATCGGCCATTCCGTCGTTGGCTTGCGCGTGCCGGGCTCGACTTTCGGCCCATTTGCGAACCCAACCCAGCTTGAGACCGACTCGATTGCGAACCCGTCCTCCTCTCCCGTCTTCGCCGGGCTCGGCGCGCTGCCGGCCGCCCGCCTCACGCGCCGGGTCAGCGCAAAGCCGCGGCAATCCGGGATGAAGGGCGCGCGCCAGGCGAGAAACGCGCTATCCACGCCGGGACGCACGACGAGCTCGGTCCCCATTCCTTCTCTCCCGCATGTGTGCGTTGCCGAAACATGTTCCATGTAAGAGCGCTAATATACACGCAGAGGGGATAGGCTCACGGCAATTCCGCTCCGGACGATCCCTGCACGTTAGGTGTCTGTGAGAGGGCATTCAGATGATACCAAGCCTTGAGACACCAAAGCAGGCCTGCCGGCCCTGTTCTCCCGGCTTAGTCATCTGCCGAGACACTCGGTCTGCAGGAGCCGGTCCGGCCTGACGCGAGCGCGAATGCGAGTCGAATGATCGCTGCAACGTAAGCGCTCCGGCGTCCAGCCGTTCCAGGCCGAGCTGCAGAGCTTGATCACCTTTATGGACGAGGTCAGCAACCCAGCGCTGGACCCGTCTGCGCTAGACGCATCTGTGCTGGACCTTGCTGAGCTGGACCCATCTGCGACGATGGTCGTTTCGGCGGCAATGACACAGCCCGGGACAGCGCTCGGATCAAGCTCCCCCTGTGTTGCCAAGTCCGATATGTTCCGGGTGCTCGAGTGGCACCACCACCGAATGTGCCCTGAACCGTCAGTCTGGACTGTGAACGGCTGGGACCATTCTGACGAGCCGTTCTCGCCGCGGTCAAGGATCACGGTTCCTTGGTCGCTCGGCTTGCCATCGTAAGTTGACGGGAACGCAACCAAGTTGCTGCAACGATCCGTCATGGGTGGGACGCGCGCTGGCGGCAGTCGGCGAGCGCACGCACAACGTGGATCAAATGCGTGAGGCTTTGGACTGCTTGCAAGCGGCGGAGTCCGTTTGCCGGTGCTGGAATAACGTAGCGGGCCCAGGAAATTGACGGAATGATTCGCCGCGTCAGCGAAAAACTGGCATCCGATTGAAGGGGCTGAGATGCGTATCGCCATCGCCGCTCTGTCCTTCGTTCTCCTGGCCTCAGCCCTGCGTGGGGCCAGCCGTGCTGCGGTGATCCACCAGGTGTTGATGACGAATCCCTGAGAGGCGATCTTGAGGGAAGGGCCCGGTTCCTCTCGAGCCTTGTGGGTGGCGCCAATCTCAAGGGGCAGATCGAGGCAACGCGCACCGATATCTTTCAAAAATATCCGGAGGCCCGCCGGGCGCACTCTGAAGCTTATTTGAAATAGTGTTCTGCAGCTTCGTGCTGAGTGATCCGAAGCTGATGGCGAAGGAGAAGTTCCAGGCCATTCAGGAGTTCCGGCAGCCCTCGCCGGGGCTGAGTCTATCCACGTCGGGCGCCCAATCCCCGGCCGTAAATAGCCAACGAGACGTTACCATCAATTACGGTACGTTCCCTTTCCGCTCCAGCCGGCGGCTCGCCTCGGCCACATGCCACGCCCAGCACGAACAGGCCTGGCGAGGCGCAGGAGCGCTGACAGGCAACCATGGGCCCAAAGACACCGCATGACTTGTGCTGCTGAGCTTTGCGACCCGCGCGGCGGTCGCATTGCCGCAAGCAGATCCATGCCCAAGTATACCAGAAGAGCAGATCGCGCATTCGGTTCCACCGGGCGACCGTGACGGGAACCCGAAGCGCCTAGCTAACGAAGCTAGGGCGTTTCCACCGGAGTGGGAAACGCCTAGGACCGCCAGAGGAAGGGATTTAAATGCACGGATTGATGCAATACCATCCGCTGTTGGTGTCGTCGCTGCTCAAGCATGCAGCGCGTTACCACGGCAATACCGAAATCGTCTCGAAACGGGTCGAAGGCGACATACACCGCTATACCTATGCCGAGGCCGAGCGCCGGACCAAGCGGCTGGTGCGCGCCCTGCAGCGCCTCGGCGTTAAGGAAAGCGATCGGGTCGCTACCTTGGCCTGGAACGGCTACCGGCATTTCGAGATCTATTATGCGGCTTCGGGAATGGGAGCGGTTGTCCATACCGTGAATCCGCGACTGCACGAGAGCGATATCAGTTATATCATAAATCACGCGGGCAGCACGCCGGTATTTGCCGATATTACCTTTGCCCCGCTGATCGAGAAGATTGCGCCCGGGCTTGCCGGTCAGGTGCGCGACTATGTTTTCATGTCAGACGAAGCAAATATGCCGCCGCTGGAGCTGCCCGGCGGCGTCCGGGTGCATTGCTACGAAAGCCTGGTTGCAGAATCCGTGGAAGATTACGAATGGCCGTTGTTGGACGAAGGAAGTGCCAGCGGGCTATGCTACACTTCCGGCACAACCGGTCGCCCGAAAGGCGTGGTCTACAGCCATCGCTCGACCGTGCTGCACGCCTATGCGGTGAGCACCGCGGATGCATTTGGCCTGCGGGCTATCGACCGGGTCATGCCCATCGTGCCCATGTTTCACGTAAATGCCTGGGGCGTGCCGTATGCGGCGCCGCTCAATGGCGCCGCCATCGTGTTTCCGGGGCGGCATCTCGATGGTGCCAGCCTCGCCAGCCTGTTCAATGCCGAGCGGGTGACGATGGCCCTCGGTGTGCCCACCGTTTGGATGGGATTGCTGCAGCATATGCAGCGGACCGGCGAGCGCCTGGAAACCAAGCCACGGATCCTCACCGGCGGCTCCGCCTGCCCGCCGATGCTGCTGGAGACCTTTACAAAGGAATACGGGCTAAAAGTATGCCATGCCTGGGGCATGACCGAGATCAGCCCCGTGGGCACCTGCGATGCGCCTAAGCCCGCCCATTTGGGCGAGTCCCCAGAAGCGGAGATGCGCCGCAAATTAAAGCAGGGCCGCGCCTTGGCCGGCATCGATCTGAAGATCGTCAGTGATGCCGGTGAAGAATTGCCTTGGGATGGCAAGGCTTTCGGCGATCTAAAGGTGCGGGGCTCGTGGGTCGCCAGTGGTTATTTCGGCGGGCAGCCCGGCAGCGCGCTCGACGAAGAGGGGTGGTTTACCACCGGGGATGTCTGCACCATCGATCCCGAGGGTTATATGCAAATCACCGACCGCTCGAAGGACGTTGTCAAATCGGGCGGCGAGTGGATCAGCTCCATCCAACTGGAGAATATCGCCGTGTCCCATCCAGATGTGGCCGAGGCAGCCGTGATTGCCGCGCGCCATCCGAAATGGGATGAGCGGCCGTTACTCATCCTGCTGCCCAAACCCGGTCACACCGTCAATCCGCAAGCCGTGCTGAAAGTGTATGAAGGTAAGGTCTCGAAATGGTGGCTGCCGGACGCCGTGGTCGTGGTGGCCGAAATGCCCCATACTGCTACCGGAAAGTTGCAGAAGTCCGTGCTACGGGAGAGGTATCGGGATTATTTGACTTCCGGGGGTTGTTCGTAGGTCAAAAGCGACCCGTCTTGCTGTGCTTGGGGCTCGGTTCTCCGGCCCATAAGGGCGGCGGTCGTCCCAGGATCACCTGGCAGCGCCGCCTCCACATCGAATTGTATAGGCGGCAACTGCTCCTACACCAGATCGTAGGCGATCCTGTGCAGATCTAGGGGGAACCGTCTGGGCGCCGGGTCGCGACGCTGGTTACGAACGCTGCGCCACCGACTATGGCGCTGGGTTCCCTTTGCATGCTGACCCATTCGGTCGCGACCTTCTCTCCTTGCTGTGGAATTGCCTTCGTGATCAACAGATCTTGGGTGACCGTCGAAATTCCACCATCGGGCCGCGTTACGTTCAGCACCAAGGTGCCCGTGCCGTCCGGATTTACGGTATAAGGTCCTGTCGCCGGGACAGAGACCACAACTCTCTCTCCGCTGGAACTCGGCTGATTGATAAGCGCTAGTGCCGAAAAGTTGCCCTTGCCATCAAACCTGTACACCCCTTGAGCCTGCGCCACATGGGCAGCATAGGTTTCGACGAAGGCAAATTCTCCCTCCAGGCTTGCCGCTGTGTACGGAACCTGTCCGGCATCTTGCCCGAAGGACTGTGCTTGCGCGAGCACAACCGGCGACACTAAAACTGTCGCAATTACTGCGAAGTTTCTAGCAGTATGAAACATGCTTCCCTGCTCCAACCCGATTCCTAGCGATTTGAGGGACCGGGAGATTACTTGCAGCTTCTTGAAATTGAAACTGGATTCGGACCCCAGGATGCCGGCTTGCCCTCGCATCCTGAAAGTAAGCGAGCGTCTCTTTTCAAAGCCGGGACGACACCAGGCCCGCCGGTTTTTTGTGTTTCGCCCCCGTTGGCCGCGAAACGGCCCAGGCATCGCCAATTTGCCATACCGGGGCAGCTTTGACGGCTGCCTTTTACCAATATCCGGTGGCAGCGCCGGTCTACTGCCCCGTACTTCCCCCTGGGGCACGGGGCGCGAGCCGTGGCCAGTGAGGTGTTACCCCTGGCTTGACTGCAAAACGAGAACTGGGCGCGTCCATCTGGAAACCGGGCTGGTTCAGTTCCTCCATAGTCTTGCTTCCGGCAGAGCCGGGCAGGGGCGTGCTGCCGCCGCCGTGCACCGTACCACCGCCGCGCATACCAACACCGTGCATACCGCCGTGCCCCCCGCCGCCACCACGACCATCTCCCGCCATAGCCGGGGCCGCGCGAACGCTCAGAGCACATATTGCTACCGCGGCGATCCTGCCGACCCTGCAAAACGTGACCATCTTCGCCTCCAACGAATCAGTCGTGTTCAATGATGTGCATGCAGGAGACCTCGGGTTCGGGCAGCCCGGCTGAGCCGGCCGTTTAGCGCGAGAACGTCCCAATGCGGCCGGTCTATCTGTTGAACGCACCGTGCAGCTTGACAAGCAGCAGCGAAACATTCACCTGCCTGAATGATCACCTGGAAGAACCCCATGCGAAACCTGCTTCTCGCCCTCGCCCTGGTCACCATTGCTGCCTGCCGGTCAGACTATAACCAGCCAACGGACGTAGGCATCAGCTCAAGAACTCCGGCCAATCCAACGGGATCGGTTGGATACCAGCCCGGTTCGGGATCCCCTGCAGGCTTTGATCCGGCGGCGCCGAGTAATCCGACCGGGTCGATGGGCTATCAGGGGTCGGGCGGCGCGCGGCCGGACACGATCACCGCAGCCCCCCCTGGCAATCCGACAGGTTCGGCAGGTTACCAGCGGTGAGGCGGGTATAGAGCGGGATGACCTTAGGTGAGGTCACCCCGGTCCAGGAACTTTGGTTTCAGAGCGCGATTCAGGCTTCCCAATTCGCTCGCGAATTGGGGAACCCGAGTCGGCCTCAAGCCATCGCGCTCTAGCCGCGGAGGCCGCATCCCGGGGCGGGGGCCCGGGCGCTCGAGGCCGGATTGCGCGGAACCGAAGCGCAGTTTCTGGGCAGCGTGACCGCTCCGCCTACCAGGCGCGTGACGGATTGCTACGCTCAGGCTAGGACGAATCGTTACAGTGGTATAAGATCATGGCAGGTGGAACACCCGGCGCAACGGCGCCGTCACCGGGGAGTTATCAGGGTTGGTCGCCATGATGTCAGCCATGTAGGCCCACCAGCGACGCATCACCTCCTGCTTCGGCAGCGCGTCCATCTCGATGGTTCCCGGGCGGCGACGCAACACCGCGAACAGCGACCCGTCCTGCTCATCGAGGAAGATGCTATAATCGCTGATCCCCGCCTCCTTGAGCTGAGCCGCGAGTTCAGGCCAGATCGGGCCGTGGCGGCGCTCGTACTCGGCGGCCTGGCCGGGGTTGAGCCGCATCCGGAAGGCGATCTGCTCCATTTCCATCTTGATCAAGCACTCCGGCGCCGCGCCGAAGTGAGCTTGCGGATGACCACGGGCAAGGCAAT
>JAFAHH010000094.1 GCA_019237355.1 Acetobacteraceae bacterium
CGACTTAGCTGCCCCCCGGATCGTCTCACCAGCCGGGCAGGACCCGAAATTACGTATGAGCGCAGGTGCAGGAGAGTTTCCGATACCGGGCTGCTTACGTGGATCGCCGGGTTGGCACCAACGAGGGTGCTCGGCTTCATTGCGTCAGCGTCCGAGCCGGAGATCTTGTCCCCGCCGCCTAAGAAGGTGATCCTCCATCCGCAGAAGCCCAGGTAAGCCGACATGTCGAACCTGTATGATCAGGACGTGTACCTATGGAGCCAGCGGCAAGCAAAGCTGCTGCGCGAAGCAGCACGGGCCGGATCGAACTCGCCGGTTGATTGGGAACATGTGGCGGAGGAGATCGAGAGCTTGGGCAACGAGCAGGCGCACGCCGTGGAGAGCCATATCGCCCGGGTCATCGAGCATCTTTTATTACTGCAAGCCTCTCCGGCCATGGATCCAAGGCGGGGATGGATCGACTCCGTGTCCGATGCCCGCAGCGAGATTGAACACCGGCTGAAGCGCAATCCGAGCCTTGGCCGTGAGGTCGCGGGAATGATCGCATGGGCAATGCCGCATGCCCGCAAAAAGGTTCGGGGCAAATTGGAGCTGTATGGCGAACGGCCGCGCACCGATCTCGAGGCGCTGAGCTACAGCGAGGAGCAGGTGCTGGGAGATTGGTGGCCGCGGCTGCTTCCGTGACGGGAGCGAACCGCGACAGATTGTGACATGGGCCACAGGCGGAGCGCGCAGGATGTGCTTCATCCAGCCGCTATCCCAGGAGGAAACCGTGCGCATCTGGTTTGCGGAGGGCCCGGCCTATTCGAGGCGGACCGAAACCCTCTTTGAGCTAGTTTACCTCGCGGCGTTTGTAGCCATCGGAGCGGTGCTTCCGTTGTTTGGTTTGTTCCGGGAATCTCAGCGCGGGCTCGCGGCCTGGGCGATTTCCCTCTTTCTCGCTCTGCTGTTCCGTCTGGTACTACGCATGCGGGCGCGGGAAGATGGGGTGCCTTTCCTCCCTGCCCAGGAACTCAGAGCCCAGCGGCGGGCTTGGCTCAGGGAAAAGCGGCCGCTCGGGAGTGCGCTCGCCGGGGGGCTCTGTAAGGGAGTTTTGCTCGGGCTGGCAATGGCGCAAGCCAAGGGCCGTCCGTTCTGGGAGAGCGATGTGTTCGGTTGGGCCGCGGTTATCGGCACCGCGGTTGCAACAATCGCTTTCGAACAGCTGATGATGCTCAAAGCCTCATCGTTTACTGCTTTCGTGCTCTCTACGACAGCCTTTCTTACTGTGTTTCTAGCAATTGTGTGGCTGGCCAGGCCTGCGGCCCCACGTCCCGAGAGCGGGCTCTACATTGGCCCTGGATCCAGCTTGGTCGGGAATCATCCGTATTCGCGCTCAGCCAAGCGCGCACCCGAGTTTTTTCGGAATGCCACCAAGGCGCGGTTGCGGTCTGGTTATCCTTGTTGCCTCGTGCAGGCTGGTGTTCGTGTGTGCCTCGCACCGAGTTGCTCCGATCACGTATTGAGCACCACCAGGTTGACGGGCCAGTAACTCTCCTCTACGCCGCCTTGGCCTGCCGGACAATCCGCGTCAGGTTCTGCACCAAATCCCGCGCCACTTCGAGCCGGGTCGCGACATCCATCTCCTGGATAATCGCGAGCTTGTGGTCCGGCCGGAGCTTCACCGAGCCGCCCTTCTTGGAAATCCAGGCGACCAGGCCGGCCGGGTTACGAAACGCATTTTTGCGGAACGTAACCAACATGCCCTTTGGCCCGGCATCGAGTTTCTCTACCCCGGCCTCCCGGCAGGCGCGCTTCAGCGAAACCACCTGCAGTAGATTCTCCACCTCCTCTGGCATTTTGCCGAAGCGATCCGTCAGTTCCGCCGCCATCGCATCGGTTTCCGCATCGTCCTGCAAGCCCGCAATCCGCCGGTAAAGCCCGAGACGCACCGGCAAATCGCGCACATAATCCTCGGGGATCAGCACCGGCAGGCCCAAAGTGATGTTCGGGGTCCAATCCCGGTCTTCGGCCCGGCGCCTGCCCTCGCCCGCCCGCAGCTCGGCGACCGCATCCTCGAGCATTTGCTGATAAAGCTCGATTCCGACCTCGCGCACATGGCCGGATTGCTCCTCGCCCAGCAAATTCCCCGCCCCGCGGATGTCGAGATCGTGCGAGGCCAAGGTAAACCCGGCGCCGAGGGTATCGAGCGTCTGCATGACCGTAAGCCGCTTCTCGGCCGCGGAGGAAAGCCGGTGATTTTGCGGCCAGGTTAAATAGGCATAGCCGCGCTGTTTTCCGCGCCCGACCCGGCCGCGCAACTGATAAAGCTGCGCCAAGCCAAACATATCCGCCCGATGGATCAGCAACGTGTTTACCGCCGGCATATCGAGCCCGCTCTCGATAATATTGGTCGAAAGCAGAATGTCGTAGTTGCCGTCGCTGAACTCGGTCATGACACGCTCGAGTTCCGTCGCCGGAAGTTGTCCATGCGCTTGCGCGGTGCGCGCCTCCGGCATGATCTCGGCAAGCCGCTCCGCCATTCGCGGCAGGTCTTCGATCCGCGGCACCACGCAGAATACCTGGCCGCCGCGGAAGCGCTCGCGCTTGATCGCCTCCCGAATGACAATCGAGTCGAACGGCATGATGAACGTGCGTACCGCTAGCCGGTCCACCGGAGGCGTTGCGATCACGCTCATCTCGCGCACCCCGGTCAGCGCCAGTTGCAAGGTACGGGGGATCGGCGTGGCTGTGAGCGTCAGCACATGCACATCGGCCTTAAGCTGTTTCAGCTTCTCTTTGTGTTTGACGCCAAAGTGCTGCTCTTCGTCGATGATCAGTAAAGCGAGGTCGGCAAATTCTATGTTCTTGGCAAGCAAGGCGTGCGTGCCGATCACGATGTTCACCGAGCCATCGGCAATCCCCTTCCGCACCGCGGCCGCCTCCTTGGCCGGTACCATGCGGGAGAGCTGCCCCACATTGACCGGAAAGCCAGCGAACCGGGACGAAAAGGTTTTGTAATGCTGGCGCGCAAGCAAGGTGGTGGGCACGACCACCGCCACTTGGGCCCCGGACATCGCCGCCACATACGCGGCGCGGAGGGCAATCTCAGTCTTGCCAAACCCAACATCGCCGCAGATCAGCCGGTCCATCGGCTTGCTTGAGGCGAGATCCTCCAGCACATCAGCAATTGCGCGCTCCTGATCGTCGGTTTCGGCAAAGGGAAAGCGCGCACAGAACTCATCCCAGCCGCCTTCGTCGGGTGCGACCACCGGCGCTTCCTTGAGCTGCCTGGCCGCCGCGATCTTGATGAGCTGCTCCGCTATATCGCGGATGCGCTGCTTGGCGCGGGCTTTACGCGTCTGCCACCCGGGGCCGCCCAGCTTATCCAGCGCCACGCCCTGCGCATCGCTGCCGAACCGGCTTAAGATCTCGATATTCTCGACAGGAAGAAACAACTTATCATTGCCATCGTAAAGAATGCGCAAGCAATCATGCGGCGCATCGTTCACAGTGAGCGTGACCAGCCTATCATACCGCCCAATCCCATGGTCCTGATGCACCACCAGATCGCCCTCGGCGAGCTCGGTCGCCTCGGCGATGAACTCATCCGCCCGCTTTCGCCGCCGGGGTGGGCGGCTAATGCGCTCGCCCAGCAGATCCTGCTCGCCGACCAACGCGAGACGTTCGCCCCGCGGCGGTGTCACGAAGCCGCGCTCCACCCCGAGCGTTACCAGCGAAATCGACCCGGCCGGCTTGCGGCGAACCGCCGCCCAGCTCTCCTCCTGCTCCGCGTCCTTGAACCCATGGTCCCGCAGCAAATGCGCGAGCCGCTCGCGCGAGCCCCGTGTCCACCCGGCGACCACAATCCGCAGGCCTCCGTCGGTCCAGCGCTTCACCTGGTCCTTGAACTGGTCAAAAACCCCAGGACCTTTCGCTTCTGGCCGGGCCGCAGCACGGGAGAA
>JAFAHH010000179.1 GCA_019237355.1 Acetobacteraceae bacterium
AAGGACAAATTCAAATGAATGCCGAAATCCGGCCGCGCCGCGTCGTTGATGAGGACGGTGCCACCGTCGAAGTCTTCGCTTTGCCGACCGATCCGGAAAGTCTGGAGGAACTCCTACGCGACCTCTTTCAGAATCATTGGAACGAGATCACCTTCGGACTGCTCATCCAGGGAGCCGCATGGGAGATGCGGGCTGCTCAGGCTCCCGACAGGATCAAGATGTTCGACGGCTATCTGACGGTGGCTTTCGGTGTACCGCATTTCCATATCTGCATCGGCGAGCACAAAGGGCCGCGCAATAATCCCATATTGCCCGAGCTGGCGCGGCATCGCCGCACGGGCCGTGCAGAGTTGTATCGGCGGCTCAGTGGCTCCGGGAGTCCGATGTCCTGGGGGCTTCGTCTCTTCAACGGCAAGGGCGAGCAACAGATCACGGTTCTTTTGCCCAATCCGTTCCTGCACCCCGAAACAGACAAGATTTCGAAGACGCCCGATTGGTCACGACTGGCGCTGTGGGATCGACTGCGGGCGCGGTGGCTCGGCTTGCCGAACCCGGACCCATTCGACCGCTCCGGCAGCGGTTTTCACCACGAATAGCACCGAGATGCCAAAGCCTTTTTTCTCGACCCTCTTCGATCTCGACAACGGAGAAGTGTATGCAGAATCTGAAATCTCTCTCAAATCACACGACGCACGACCTAGGCGCCGAGGCACCCGTTGTCTGGCGTCAGGCGCTTTGGCTCGCGCTCTTGGTCGGTGCCAGCGTGGCGTTCAGCCTGGGTTTCGCTTGCGCCGCGCCTCTCGCTGCCTTCGGCGCACTTGCCGCGATGACCCTGAGTCAGCGGGATGCACTGCTGCTGACCGGCGCAGTCTGGCTTGCCAATCAGCTCGTTGGCTTCGCCAGCTTGGACTATCCGTGGACGGGAAGCACCTTCGCGTGGGGCATCGCCTTGGGAATCGTGACGGCTCTCGCCACAGTCGCCGCTCGGGCGATGGCGACGCGCGTCGATGGGCGTGGGGCGGCCGTCGTTTCGCTCGCAGCCTTCATCAGTGCGTTCATCGTCTATGAGGGCGGCATCTTTGTCGTCGCGGCCACTTTGCTCGGTGGAACAGAAGATTTCGCGCCGGCGATCGTGGCGCGCATCCTCGAGATCAACGCCGCCGCCTTCGCCGGCCTCTTAGTGCTTAACCGCCTTGGAATGACCGTTGGCCGCGCGGCCAGGCCAGCCGCGCGGCTCTCAACGATGGAAGGTCACACCTGAGCAAGGGCGACTAAGTTCCGGGGGCACCATGCTGGATTCTTTGACACTGGTAATTCCTGGGCGACAACTAGTTCTACTGTCTAGGCCGCTCGTGCGGACTAATCTTCAGCGGCACGGTCAGCCTTTGGGATGGGTATGAGTGGGGTCCGTCCGCTGGAAAGCGCACCTCTGGGACATCGACAGCCAGCGAACTGTGGCAAGCTCGATATTCGCGGCGGTTTCTTCCGATCGCCCGTCGGATTCTTCCATCCGCCTCGACTGCTTCTGAGTCCCTGGGGAAGCTGAGCAATACGCGCCATAGTGAACAAGACAGCGTCTCGCGGGCACTCCTGACGCAAGCCATCAGCTCAAGCTGGCTGGCTCTGGGGATGCACACCGTGCTCTCCTCCAGGCCGCGATTGAGTGTCAAAACGAATCCTCCCACTCCTCCCACCAGAAAGGGATAAGTGACAGATGAACCTAGTGCATCGCGTTCTCGGCGACGACATGGCGGCGACATACCTGATCGCGATGTTGCTGGGGATTGCGGCGGGGGCGGCAGCCCGCCTGAGCCGCGGTTTCCGCCAGCGGTGGACCGCCTCTGGTCCTGAGCAGTAACGATTCCGCGTCGTCTTCACCCCTTGTCTCAAAGTCTCTTTCAATTCTGGAGACTCACATGCCGCTACTATTCGCCCACCACCTTGAAATCCAACATGTGCTGATCACGATCACACTCTTCTTCGCGGGGGGATGGATTGGCTGGGGGATGACATCGTTTCTGATCGGCAAGAACGGCGGCAAAGTGCGGCCCTCGGCCTGAGCGTCGAGTATCGGTGTTCCCTCCCGGCCCGATGCAGATCCGACTATTGGGGCTCGCAGGGAAGCCAGACCCGAAGCCGCGCGGGCCGATTCCCCCTCGCCCCGCCGGGGCGAGGGCGCGTTACGAATGTAAATAGGGCGGGGAAGTGAGACTCTCTTCCGGGATTGAAAATCGATGATCTATCCATTTGCCGCCCTTGTCGGTCAAGAGTCGCTCAAAACGGCGCTGCTGCTGAACGCCATCGATCCGGGGATTGGCGGGGTCTTGATCTCCGGTGAGAAGGGGACCGCCAAGAGCACCGCCGCACGGGCACTGGCGGCGCTCATGCCGACCCAGCGGGTCGTGGCGGGCTGCCCGTTCCGCTGCGATCCTGAATCGCCGGACCCGACTTGCGCGC
>JAFAHH010000217.1 GCA_019237355.1 Acetobacteraceae bacterium
GAGAACAGAATCGTCATTCTGGCGAGAACACGAATTCGCGGAGAAGGGTGCTCGGTCCGCTATGGGCGAGGAAGTCGAACGGGCAGCAGTTCCCGATCGAAGCCTCGATCTCCGAACTGGAGGCGTCCGGCAGAAGTTTGCTGGCGATCGTCGTCCGCGACGTGACCGAACAACGTCATGCCGAGGCCCTTCTGCGCGAGAGTGAGCAGCGCTTTCGCGACTATGCGGAAACCGCTTCCGACTGGTCCTGGGAAACTGGACCCGACCATCGTTTCACGCAGTTCGCGCCATCCCTGACCGCGCATGGCCTCGATCTGCGCCGCATGATTGGTGCGAGGAGGTGGGAGATTGCTGCCGATCGCGATGAGGAGCCCGACAAGTGGCGCATCCATCGGGCGGTGTTGGAAGCACGTCAGCCGTTTCGCGGCTTGACCTACCGGGTTACCGGCGAAGACGGGTCGGTGATCCATATTTCAGTTAGCGGTAAGCCCGTTTTTGATAACAAGGGGCAGTTTCTTGGCTATCGCGGCGTTAGCTCGGATATTACGGCGTGGGTGCGGGCTGACGAGGCGGAGAGGGCGCTGCAGGACGCGCGCGCCGAACTCGCGCACATTGCACGTGTAACAACGCTAGGCGAGCTGACCGCCTCGATTGGTCACGAGATCAATCAGCCGCTCGCCGCCGTCGTGACCGATGCCAGCGCTGGATTGCGCTGGCTGAACGGGCGATCGCCGAACCTGGCCGAGGCCCGGCAGGTTTTCGCGCGCATCATGAACAGCGCCAATCGAGCCGCTGATGTAATTCGCAGAATTCGGACACTGGCGAGGAAATCTCCTATCCGAATGGATCAACTCGACATCAACGAGGTTATTCGCGAGGTGATTGCTCTCACGCGCAGCGAAATGGATGGGCGCCGGATAATGCTTCGCACTGAACTCGCCGATGACTTGCCGCTGACTCAGGGCGACAGAGTTCAACTTCAACAAGTGATTCTCAACCTCATTATGAACGCGATTGAAGCCATGAGCGGCGGTAACCTGCGAGAGCTGCAGGTAAGCTCCGAATTGGATGAACTGCGGAACGTTACGGTGTCGGTGCGCGATTCGGGCCCCGGTCTAGACCCGGAAAGCATGGATCATATTTTCGATGCTTTTTACACGACCAAATCAGGCGGGATGGGGATGGGACTGGCGATTTCCCGGTCGATCGTCGAGAAACATGGTGGCCGGATCCGGGCAAGCCCCGACACATCTCGGGGCACTGAATTTCAGTTCACGCTCCCGGCTGGTCCTGTTGATGCGGACCCAGCGCCAGAAGCGGGTTTACCCACCGTGCAGTGATGCGCCCCGAGTTGGGGGCTATTAACCATGGTCGTCCCTCGATGATGCTTGGAGCAGGCGGGGCCTGATTCCGTTGTGTTGACACCATCATTCTGAGGGACAGCCACCCGAACCGCCTAGTCTGTCGGTCGGCCCGTTACTCATCTAACTGATTACAGGTAGCCTAAACAATCAGGTAGCGATTAGCGCCTCGTCAATCGACCGTCAACTTTCCTCCGCTAACTCGGAGCCGGCACAAACGGCGTCGGGGGCCAGGTGGGCCGGCTCAGTTGTCTCGATGGATCGCGAGGGATTCTGGCCCTCTACGTGCTGCTTTCGCACATGGCGCCCTTCGCGTGGACGCCAGCGGCGATCCAGTCGCTCCCTAGGATCTTTTCCCATGGCGGGGCCGCGGTGGACATGTTCTTCATCCTAAGCGGCTTAGTCATTTCCGGCTCCCTGGATAGCTCCGCCGGTCAGGTCCGAACATTCTTAATGGGCCGGGTGACGCGAACCCTTCCCGTCTTCTTTGTTGTTTTCGCGGCCGCGGTCATGCTGCAACCGATCGCAACCGATTTCACCGCAATGCCTTGGGTGGGGCCGGCAAGCCATCCTCGCGAGATCTGGTCAGATGGCTGGCCGGATGCCTGGTGGGCGGAGTTGCTTGCGCATGTTACAATGACGCACGGCCTGTTTCCAAATGGCGTGTTGCCGAATGCCTGGGTCAGCTACCTGGGGGCTGCCTGGAGCCTAAGCACCGAGTGGCAATTCTACATCGCGATCGCCTTACTTTGGCGGGTGCTTGGCAGGCGCCGCTGGGCTCTCGCCTGGGTATTTTTCAGTTTGGCCATAGCCGCCATCGCTTGGCGGCTAAGCGCTCCCCTCGATCTGCATTTCAGCCGGGCGTTTTTGCCCAACAAAGCGCATTACTTTGCACTCGGTATTGCCAGCGGAATGCTAACTGTGAGCGCGCGATCGCTTGAGGCGGGATCGCCGGAAAGCCTCAATCGCGCTCTGACGACCAAAGTCTCCAGCGCCCGAGGCCGACATGCACGGGTCATCGCCTATTTTGCATCTCTGCTGGGCACGTGCTGTATCTGCTGCGCCGAAGGCAGGATCGATAAGATGGGAGCGCCCCTTACCTGGACTTTCGTGCTTGCCGTGCAGTTCATCCCTACGGCCAGGCTTGCCCGCTTCCCAGCTTCCGTTCTGCGCTCACCGCCGCTCTTATGGCTCGGGGCAATTTCCTACGACCTTTATCTGGTCAACGAACCGATACAGAAGGCCTTAAGCATACTTCTCGGGCGGGTGGTGGCCGGGAATGGGCCATTATTCGATCTGATCTGGATTCCGGGCGCGATATTACTCCCGCTTTGGGCTGCGTGGGGCCTGCATCACGGGATTGAACGGCCCGCGATCGCTTGGGGCCGGGCTAGGGTGGCAAAGCTCGGGCCCCCGCGAATCAGCCTCGGGGCGTTATCTCCGAAGGAATCGCCAGTAAAGCGGGCTCCGGCCTTCGCTCAGTGCCTTCGCTTCATAACGCGTCGCCGGCCAGTAAGCCGGCCGTCTGGTGGCGGCGGGTTCATTGGCAAAAAATTGTTGGCATGCCATGACCTCGCGAACCCAATCCTGGTAGACGGGATCGTCGCTCGCTACGCGCCATTCTCCCCCGGGTCGGAGCGCGCGTGCAATGAGCGGGAGTAGAATTGGATGAACAAAGCGCCGCTTCGCATGGCGCGCTTTCGGCCAGGGATCCGGAAACAGAAGAAAGATCGCCCCAAGGCAAGCCGCTGGCAAGATTCGAAGTAGCGCGCGCGCATCGCCCGGCCAAAGCCGTAGATTCGGCGGCGCCGGCGCGGTCGCTTCGGCGCCATCCGGGATCAAGCGAGATAGTAAGGAGCAGATGCCGTTCTCGAACACCTCGCAAGCGATTAGGCCTGACGCAGGGTGAGCCGCGATGTGGGCTAGGCTATGCTCGCCGCTGCCAAATCCGATTTCCAGCGCTATCTCCCGGGGCGCGAAGCCGAAGGCTCTAGCCGGATCAGCCGCTTCCTCCGGTGTCAAAGCCAGCCGGGGTAGGGCTAGAGCGAGCAACCGTTCCTGCCGGGCGCGCAGCTTATGGCCGCGAACCCGGCCATAGAGCCGGTCCGGCGGCGGCTTAATCTGCTTCAGACGCGAAAGACCGACCTCAGCGCGGGTACCAAGTCGAGCCGCTCCCACGTGAACGTGCCCTTTTGCGAGTCGGGCTCCCGGCCGAAATGTCCATAAGCCGAGGTCTCCGCGTAAATCGGCCGGTTGAGATGCAGGTGCTCCCGAATGCCGCGCGGGGTCAGGTTCATCACCTCCCGCAAAGTATTCTCAAGATCCCGTTCATTCACATCCCGGCCGCTCCCATGCAGATCGACGTAGACCGAGAGTGGATGCGATACCCCAATAGCGTAGCTGATTTGAAGGGTGCAGCGATCCGCGAGCCCCGCGGCGACGACGTTCTTGGCGAGATAACGGCAGGCATAAGCGGCACTGCGGTCCACCTTGGTGGGGTCCTTGCCGCTAAACGCGCCGCCGCCATGAGGTGCGGCCCCGCCATAGGTATCGACAATGATCTTACGCCCAGTTAAGCCGCAATCACCATCTGGTCCGCCGATCACGAACTTGCCGGTCGGATTGACATAGAACTCGCGCTCGGGGCACATCCAGCCACGCGGCAAACTGCTCTCGACGATGGGCCAGAGCATCCGTTTGATGTCGTCCTGCTCGAGCCCTTCGCGGTGCTGTATCGACACCACAATGCTGGTGGCGGCTACCGGTCGGCCATCCACGTAGCGCAAAGTAACCTGGCTTTTCGCATCCGGCAGCAGGCCCTCCACCAACCGATCCTTATTACGGCGCATTTCCGAAATCCGGCGCAGGATCAGGTGCGCGTAGTAGATCGGTGCGGGCATAAGCGCTTCGGTTTCGCGGCAGGCATACCCGAACATAATGCCTTGGTCGCCTGCGCCCTCATCCTTGTTGCCGGCAGCGTCCACACCTCGCGCAATATCGCTCGATTGTGCGTGAAGATGGCAATCCACGCGGGCACGCCGCCACGAAAAGCCTTCCTGGTCATACCCTATTTCATGCACCGCCATTCGTGCGAGATGGGCCAGGTGGTCAGAGGTCACCGTCTCGGGTCCACGAACCTCGCCAGCCAGCACGATCCTGTTAGTGGTGACGAGCGTTTCACATGCGACCCGGCTGTAGGGATCGGCAGCAAGGAAAGCATCGAGCACGGTATCGCTAATGCGATCCGCCACCTTATCAGGATGCCCTTCGGAGACCGATTCGGATGTGAAGAGATATTCGCCGCGGTCACGCATGAAGCTCAGCCTCGAAATGGTTTTCAAACCCGGACGGAGCGCCGGGGCAGGCCTCTCTGGCTGAAAGCCGGTTGTTGGTCAAGCTGATCTCTCAATCCCCAGCACATGTGTCATATCGTAGAGGCCAGGAGGCCGGCCATGCAGCCAAAGCGCGGCACGCACCGCCCCGATGGCAAACACGCGCCGATCGAAAACGCGATGGCTCAGTGCAATGTGCTCCGTTGCGCCCGCGAAAACCAGCGTGTGTTCGCCTACGACTTGGCCGCCGCGCAGCGAAGCGAAGCCAATGGCGCCCGGCTTGCGTGCCCCGGTATGGCCGGTGCGTCCGCTTTCCATCACCTGCGGCAAGGTCACGCCTCTTCCGCGCGCAACCGCATGTCCAAGCGCCAAGGCGGTCCCCGACGGCGCATCAACCTTCTGCCGATGATGCATCTCAACTATTTCGGCGTCATAAATCTCGGCTGGCAGCGACTGCGCCAAGCGCTCTGCGATCGCCAGTGCCAGGTTCACGCCGGGGGCGAAGTTCGCCGCATGAACAACAGGAATCTGCGCCGCCGCTTGCCATACCGCCTGTTCGTCATCGGCGGAGAGGCCAGAAGTGCCTAGTACCCACCCCTTACCCGCCACACTGAGCACGGCCGCGTGGTGCTTGACTGCGGCGGCGTGTGTAAAGTCGATAACGACGTCGGACTGGCGGGCGAGTTCAGCCAGGTCGCCCGCGCGTCCAACCCCGCCAACGAGTCGCGCCACCGAGGGGGGCACCTCTTCGGCCACAAGCCGCCCCATCCTCCCGGTCATCCCGGCGATCCCAATGCGCGTTGCCAT
>JAFAHH010000227.1 GCA_019237355.1 Acetobacteraceae bacterium
CATGCTGCGCCGGCGCGGCGGCGATCTCTCCGGCGGCCAGCAGCAGCAATTGGCGATCGCCCGGGCGCTGGTCATGCGCCCCCGCCTGCTGCTTCTCGACGAGCCAACCGAGGGGATACAACCCAGCATCATCCATGAGATCAGCCGGGTAATCGCCGTGTTGCGCGACCGAGGTAAAATGGCGATCCTGCTAATTGAGCAGTATTTCGAATTCGCCCGTGCTTTGGCGCAGCGCATCGCCGTGATGGATAGGGGCGCCATCACGCTTGCAGGAAGGCCTGAAGAGCTGGATGAGCAGGACGTCCGCCGCCGCGTTTCGATATGAACCGGGCCTTTCTCCGGCCCCAAGCTCGTTACGCGCCGGGTTGCAGCGCGCGCGCGGCCTGCTCGACGTAAAGTTTCGTCGCCGCGGCGAAGCCACCATTCTCGAAAGCTTGCGGCAGGAGGGTTGCCTGAAGGCGCGGCTGACCCGGCCAGAGCCCGGGTCCTGGACTTGCCTCGTTGCGCTGAACTGCTCGGGCGGGGTCGCTGCGGGAGATTTGCTGCATGTCGTTCTGGAAGCTGGGGAAGGTGCCCGCGTCACGCTAGCGGGCCAGGCAGCCGAGCGGTTTTATCGCGCCATGCCAGGTTCGCTCCCAGCCCAGCTGCGAACCGAGCTGCAGATTGCGCCCGGTGCGGCGATTGAGTGGCTTCCCCAAGAGACGATCCTCTTCAATCACGCAAACCTGGAGCGAGAGCTCGACGTGCGAGTGACCGCCGACGCATGGTTTCTGGCCGTGGAGACATTAATCTTTGGCCGTACGGCGATGGGCGAGGAGGTGCGCCAAGTCCGGCTGCGCGATCGCATCCGGCTTCGGCGCGACGGGCAGCTGATTCTGCAGGATGCGGTGCGGCTGGATGGGGACGCCGCCGCATTGCTTGATCGTCCCGCCGTGGGTGGGGGTGCGCGTGCCGTGGCCACCATCGTTCATGCCTCGCCGGAAGCCGAAGCCGTCCTGGACGGGCTTCGCGCCGTGCTATCCGAAACGCAGACGCAATGGGGCGCTTCCGGCTGGAACGGGATGCTGGTGGCACGGATTTGCGCCGTCTCTGGCCGATACGCCCGCAGCGCCGTGATAGCAGGTCTGGCGGCGCTACGCGGGGCCCGGCCGCTGCCGCGCGTATGGATGTGCTGAATAGGGACAGAGCGCATGAACCTAACGCCGCGTGAAAAAGACAAATTGTTGATTGCCGTTGCGGCCATGGTTGCTCGTCGCCGCCTGGAACGGGGCGTGAAGCTGAACCACCCGGAAGCCATCGCCCTGATCACCGATTTCGTATTGGAAGGCGCACGGGATGGCCGCAGCGTCGCCGATTTGATGGAGGCCGGGGCACACGTGCTGAGCCGGGAACAGGTGATGGAGGGGATCGCCGAAATGGTACCCGACGTGCAGGTGGAGGCGACATTCCCAGACGGAACCAAACTGGTCACAGTGCACGAGCCAATCCGATGACCTGGGTTCCGGGTGAGGTGCTAACGCCGGATGGCGAGATCGAACTCAATGCAGGCTTGCCGCGCACCGTGCTGCTGGTGGCAAATACCGGGGATCGCCCGGTGCAGGTCGGCAGCCATTACCATTTTGCCGAAACCAACCCCGGCTTGCGGTTCGACCGGGCGCAAGCACGCGGGAAGCGGCTGGATATTCCGGCTGGCACGGCGGTGCGTTTCGAACCCGGCCAGGAGCGGGAGGTAGCCCTCGTGCCGTTCCGGGGCGCCCGCCGGGTATTTGGATTCCGCGCTAAGGTTATGGGGAGCCTCGACTAGTGGCCCAGATCACGCGCAGCGCCTACGCCGCCATGTATGGCCCGACGGCCGGCGATCGTATTCGTTTGGCCGATACAGACTTGTTCATCGAGGTCGAGCGTGACCTGACCACCTACGGCGAAGAGGTGAAATTCGGTGGTGGCAAGGTTATTCGGGATGGGATGGGTCAGTCGCAGGTCTCACAGGCTGAGGGTGCCGCGGATACCGTCATTACCAATGCGGTGATCCTGGATCACTGGGGCATCATCAAGGCCGATGTTGCTATAACTGCGGGGCGGATTGTTGGGATCGGCAAGGCCGGAAACCCGGATGTGCAGCCCGGGGTGGATATCGTCATCGGCCCGGGGACCGAGATCATCGCCGGGGAAGGGAAAATCCTGACCGCCGGCGGCATCGATTGCCATATTCATTTCATCTGTCCTCAACAGGTCGAAGAGGCACTTGCTTCCGGCATCACGACAATGATCGGCGGCGGCACCGGGCCTGCAACGGGAACCGCGGCGACTACCTGCACGCCAGGGCCGTTCCACATCACCCGCATGCTGGAGGCGGCTGAGGGCCTGCCGGTAAACCTGGCCTTTGCCGGCAAGGGTAATGCTTCGCACCCGGCCGCGCTCGAGGAGATGGTGCGGGCGGGGGCGTGCTGTCTGAAGCTGCACGAGGATTGGGGCAGTACTCCCGCCGCAATCGATTGCTGCCTGTCCGTCGCGGATCGTTTCGATGTTCAAGTGATGATCCATACGGACACGCTGAATGAAAGCGGGTTCGTGGAAGATACCATCGCCGCCTTCCGCGGCCGGACCATTCATGCATTTCATACCGAAGGGGCGGGCGGAGGCCATGCTCCGGATATCATCAAGGTCGCCGGGCTTGCGAATGTGCTGCCGAGCTCGACCAATCCGACCCGGCCATACACCGTGAACACGCTGGATGAGCATCTGGATATGCTCATGGTTTGCCATCATCTGGACCCCTCCATTGCAGAGGATATCGCGTTTGCGGAAAGCCGTATTCGGCGGGAGACGATCGCGGCCGAAGATATTCTGCACGACCTCGGGGCGCTATCGATGATCTCCTCCGATAGCCAGGCGATGGGGCGAGTTGGGGAGGTGATCCTGCGGACCTGGCAGACCGCGCATAAAATGAAACAGCAACGCGGCTCATTGCCGGGCGATGGCGCCGCCGATAACCGACGGGTCAAGCGCTACATTGCCAAATACACGATCAACCCCGCCATCACGCACGGTTTGGGGCGGGAGGTGGGATCGATCGAGACCGGCAAGCTCGCTGACCTTGCGCTGTGGTCTCCGGCCTTCTTCGGCGTAAAGCCGGACCTGGTGCTGAAGTCAGGAACGATCGCGATGGCGCTTATGGGCGACCCGAATGCCTCCATCCCGACCCCTCAGCCGGTGCATCAGCGGCCGATGTTCGGCGCGTTCGGCCGTGCTTTGGCGGAAAGCTGCATCACCTTCGTTTCGGCTGCTTCACTTGAGACCGGCACGGGGCTCCGCCTGGGCCTAACTCGCCGGTTGGTGCCGGTTGATAATACCCGCGCCGGTATCGGCAAGCGCAGCATGGTGCATAATGACGCAACCCCCGTGATCGAGGTGGACCCGGAGACATACGAAGTGCGCGCCGACGGCATGTTGCTCACCTGCGACCCGGCCGACGTTCTGCCCATGGCCCAGCGATACTTCTTGTTCTGAGGCTCTGATGCGCGCCTCCGCGATTCTGCCGGCCGGGTCCTGGGATGAGAGCCAAGCCGCCGACCGGGTGATGCTGGATTACGAAAGCCGATACCGCCGCCGGGTCATGCTGCGGACCGAAAGCGGCGTCGAACTTATCCTCGATTTGCCGGAAGCGGCGCGGCTGCGGGATGGGGATGGGCTGGTGCGCGAGGACGGTGGCACCGTTCGGGTTAGCGCCAAGCCGGAGCTGCTTCTTGAGATCCAGGCCCCGAGTGTGCGGGACCTGCTCCGTGTTACGTGGCACCTTGGGAATCGGCATCTGCCGGTGCAAATTCTGGCTGATCGGGTCCGGGTGCGCGATGATCATGTGATTGCGGGGATGGTTCAGGGGTTGGGCGGTCATGTAAATCGGATCGTCGCTGGCTTCGACCCGGAAGCGGGCGCTTACGCGATAGCCCATCATAAGCATGAAGACTGAAGCGCTCATCCGGCTTCTTGCCTGGCTCTCGCCATCCTTCCCGACCGGCGCCTTTGCGTACAGCCATGGGCTGGAATGGGCGGTAGAAGCGGGAGCGGTGAGTGACGAGCCGAGCCTCCTCGGGTGGCTTTCCGACGTGCTCGCCTACGGTTCGGGTCACACCGACGCGGTGCTGCTCCGCCTGGCATGGCGCACTTCGGATGCTGCTCTTGCTCAAGTCGCCGAGCTAGCGGCAGCCGCTTGCCCCTGCCGCGAACGGCGAATCGAGACCCTGGCGCAAGGCGAGGCGTTCGCGCGCGCGGCGGCTGTCTGGGGGAGCCCACGGCTTGCCGGGATTATGCAAGCAGGGCCCGTGGCATATCCCGTAGCTGTGGGAGTACTCGCGGCCGATCATGGCATCGCTGAGGATGCCGCGCTGGCCGCCTATTTGCAGGCACTGGCAACCAACCTCACTTCTGCGGCTGTGCGGCTGATCCCGCTCGGGCAAACGAGCGGGCTGCGTGTCCTGGCAAAGCTCGAGCCCGTGCTGCTGCGAGTGATTGCTGATACGCGGGCGGCCAGTCCAGGTGATATCGGGGGCGCTTGTTTTCGCTCCGATATCGCCGCGATGCGTCATGAAACGCAGGTCACGAGATTGTTCCGCACATGACCCGGTCTCTGCATGGCCCGCTGCGCGTCGGAATCGGGGGGCCTGTCGGCACTGGCAAAACTGCGCTGATGGATAGATTGTGCAAGGCGTTCCGTGGGCGCTACCAAATTGCAGTCATCACCAATGATATATACACTAAGGAAGATGCGGAGTTCCTTACCCGTGCCGGCTCGCTGCCGGCTGACCGGATTCTGGGCATAGAAACAGGAGGCTGCCCCCACACCGCAATTCGCGAGGATGCGAGCATCAACCTCGCTGGGGTGGCCGAACTGCGGCGGCGCTTCCCGGCTCTCGATCTTATCCTGATCGAAAGCGGTGGCGACAATCTAGCGGCAACGTTTAGCCCGGAATTGGCCGATATCACGATTTACGTCATCGATGTATCCGCGGGGGACAAGATCCCCCGTAAAGGCGGTCCCGGGATCACGCGCAGCGATCTTCTGGTGATCAACAAGACCGACCTCGCGCCCTTGGTGGGCGCCAGCTTGGAAGTGATGGACCGCGATGCTAGGCGGATGCGCGGCGAACGGCCGTTTGTGTTTACCAACCTGCGCGCCGGCCAAGGTGTTGCCGATGTCGCCGCCTTCATCGAGCAGGCCGGGGGATTGATATGAACCCCCAGCCAGTCAGACTTGCTAAACGTTCAAGTTTTGGAGCGCACCTGTGTTAAAAGGTGATCGCCGAGCCGGATCGCAAGCGCCGATATGGTCAAGGTCGAATTGACGGTCGCGCTGGTGGAAAACACGCTTGAGCTGGCAATGAACAAGTTCGGGTGGTCGTGCGTCCGGCAATCAGCATCCACCACCGAATCCTTCGGATTGGATCCCATGATGGTGGTTCCCATGAGGTGATTGTTGCCAGCGAACTGATCGTTATGCCTGATCTCGGTGGCGCCCAGCAGGTTCGCGATCTTATCGTAGGCCTCGTGGGTATGCTGAGCGCTGACACGCACGTAATCCTCGATGCTGTAATAAATTTCCGGTCGCGGGATGCCTATGGCGTCCCTCTCGTTGGGGCTCGGCACGATCCGGTTGTTCGGGTCAGGTAATTGCTCGTGAAAGCTATTGATCGAGACCTCGCGAGCGACCTGCTGGCGGATGCGCTCGTCGAGATCGCGGCCCATCAGATGCTCCTTCAAGAGACTCTCGGTCGCCACAAAAAGAGCGGCCGTGTTGCCGAGATGGAGCTTCTTCGCCGCATAGTCCCGGCGGAATGTGCCGTCCCTGAGATTCACCACCGACGTCATCTCCTGTGGCCCTCGCCCAGGAAACACGGGCTTGCCCCATAGGAAAGTCACGCCTGTGCCGGGGTGGTCCATCAGGTTGCGCCCGACCATATCGGAAGAATTGCCAACGCCCCGGGACAGCGTGTCGGACGTCGACATCAGCATCAGCTTGGGTGTCTCAATGCCGTTGGCAGCAAGCACAAAAAACCGCGCGGTGACGCGTTGCTCGCTGCCATCCGGCCGCTTGTAGCGAACCGCGGTTACCGACTTGCCATCCTTATCGGTTTCTATGTGATAGGCGACTGCATTCTCGATCAGTTTGGCGCCTGCCGCTTCGGCCTTCTCCGCGTGTACATTGCCGGAATACTGAGCCCCAATCGGGCAAATCGGCATGCAGTTGTTGTTGCCGCAGCAGGGCGGCCGATTGTCGTAAATAACCGAGTTGCGAGCGACCGGTTCGTTCACGACATGGAAGCCGTTTGCGTTCAATACGCGCAGAAATTCCTGGTCCATGTAGTCCAGCGGTAGCGCCGGCATCGGGTAGGGCTTGCTTCGCGGTGACCCCAAATCCTGGGCTTTCGGATCGGGGCCCGAAACCCCCAAAGCCTCCTCGGCCCGATAGTAAAAAGGCTCTACATCGTCATAAGAGATGGGCCAATCGCGGCCCACCCCGTAGGTTGATCTCAGCCGGAAGTCATTGGGAAGGAGACGCCAGGCCGCCGCAGCCCAGTGCCAGGTGGTACCGCCGACCCCTCTTATATATTGCGCGTCGTAGGGGTAAGCACCCTTTTGAATAATATAATTGTTCTCGCCTGGAATAGGATTAGGGGCATGAGGCGTGCCCGGATAGGGCATCATGAAGTTGTTTTTGGCCGAGCCCTTCCGGAAATTCTCGACGATCTGGGCGCGGTCGAGGCGCGGGCCGGCCTCCAGGATCGTCACGGGGATGTGCGCGGTCGCGAGTCGGTGGGCTACCAGGCCTCCGGCAACGCCCGATCCGACGACCAGAACTTGTGTATCGAAATCGCTCATTGCCGGGCCTCCCCCTGCAGAGGGATATCGGCGAGCTTCGGGGGTTGGGCCCAGAAACCCGTTTCTCCGCCGCAGAAACTCGGCAAGTTAGCGAAGTCAGCGACGACCTTGCCGAGTAAAATCGGCTCGTAAGCGACCGTAATATCCTTTCCGCTTGGCTGTTGCACGCGGCCGACATACCAGCCGCGAAGCACGGTCGTCGCCACGTCGAGAACGTTCGCCTTTTGCAGTCCGTCAACAACGGCCTTTCCGTCGCCGTTAGGGTTTACCGGAAGCGTCGCGGCAGTGCGGTAAAGGTTAGCCAGCCCATCAGCAAGCCCCACCTCGAGAAAGGCAGAGCGAAGTGCGTCGCCAAAGGAACGATCGAGGTCCTGATGGCCGGTGAGCCATTGCGAGAGCGCTAGAAATTGCTCCGAGCCGACGGCTTGGCCTTGCGGCAGCGGCGGAAGCGTAGGAGAGCCGGCAGCGAGCCCCGCACGCGAGAAGAGGGCCTCGGCCGTGAGGGCGGCAAAGCCAGCGAGGATTTCTCGCCGGCTGGCGTCCGGAAGTGACGGCAATGTCATGAACGGGTCTCCTGACTACCGCATTGCAAAATTGGGCAGCACACAGGCGTACCTTCAAGCTTGCTCCAGACCGGGTCTCCGGTAAAGTCCCTCCGTGGTCGACCACGGTCGCGCGTGTGCGCGATCAGTTGGGATCTGAGGCGTGGGAGGGTTTCGGATGAACAATGACAACGAAACGAACTGGAACGATCGCGATAAGATCACGCGTCGCGGCCTCCTCGCCACAGGAGCCGCGCTGGGCGTCGCGGGGCTGCTTCCAGTGGCAGCACAGCAACGGCAGCCCGCGCGGGGCGAGATCCTTGCCTATATCGGAACCTACACCCCGAACGGCGAAGGCATCTATCTCTGCAGCATGAATCCTGCGTCCGGCACGCTAACCTTGTTAAACACGTTCAAGGATATCGAGAATCCCTCGTGGCTCGCGCTCGATCCAAGCCGCCGTTATCTTTATGCGCTTAGCGAGGTCGACAACTTTGGCGGCGGTAAGAATGGGTCGGTTAGCGCGTACGCGATCAATCGCACCAACGGAGATCTGACCCGTCTCAATGTCGTGAGTTCCCAGGGCAGTACGCCCGCTCACCTGAGCGTGCATCCATCGGGCAAATACGTATTGGTCGCCAATTACTTCGGCGGCAGCGTCGCTGTGTTGCCACTCCAGGCGAACGGCGCTCTCGGCGAGGCCAGCGATGTGCATGTCGATTCCGGTCCGCGTAATCCCGCACGGGCGGCCGATGATCCCGCAGGTAATTTCGCGCCGAGCGATCACTCCGGGCCACGGGTTCATATGGTTGAGGCCGATCCCAGCGCCCGGTTCGTCATCGCCAACGATGCTGGGCTTGACCAGAGTTTGATCTGGACCCTTGATCTGCAAAGCGGCAAGCTGACGCCGGCGCAAACGCCCAGCGTGGCAGCGCCACCTGGCTCCGCGCCACGGCATTTCGTGTTCCATCCGAATGGCCGGTTATTTTACAACCTGCACGAACAGGATTCGATGCTGGCCGCCTACGATTATAACCCGGCTACCGGCGGAATGGCTTTGAAGCAGACAATTTCGGTCCTGCCTCGGGGGTTTGCGGGCAGCAATTTGGCATCGGAGCTGGCGATTTCCCGAGATGGCCGGTTCCTTTACGCGGGAAATCGCCTGCATGACACAATCGCCATCATTGCAGTGCGCGAGGGCGGGCGCATCGAATGGGTTGGAGAGGAATGGGTGCGGGCGGATTATCCCCGGAGCTTTGCTTTAGATCCAACCGGAGAGTGGATGTTCTCATGTAACCAAAAGGGTGACTCGATCACATCGTTTCGGATCGACCGCCGGTCAGGGGCGCTGCGTTTCACAGGACATTTTTTCCCGGTTGGCTCGCCCGCGAATATCACGTTTCTAACTTAGTCAGGCGCCCGGGTTAAACGCGGCCACTGGGCGGCATTGGCAGGCCGACCGGCTCTAACAGTCTGCTGAAAAAGGAAGGCCAGGGCTCTGCCCTGGACCCGCTGGGGCCGAGAGGCCCCAGACCCCATCCGCTAAGTAATTGGATTGCAAAGGCTCTGCCTTTGCTGGGGTCCAGGGGCAAAGCCCCTGGCCTTCTTTCGTTGCTTTACGAACGACCGACTTCAACGCTTTTCCGCAACCTGCTAAACCACCGCCGTAGGCAGCGCCTGTCCCGCAAAATGCGCGGCCAGATTGCGAAGCACCAGCTCGCCCATCGCTATTCGAGTCTCGATGGTCGCACTCGCACGATGCGGCTGCAGCACCGCCTGGTCTAGCTCGAACAGTTCCTCCGGAACGATCGGCTCATCTTCGAAAACATCCAGCCCGGCGCCGCCGAGCCTTCCTTCCACGAGAGCCGATACCAAGGCCGGCTCGTCTACCACCGTGCCTCGTGCGATGTTGACCAAGATACCCTCGGGCCCAAGCGCCTCCAAAACCGCCTGATTGACGACGCGGCGAGATTGCGGCCCCCCAGAGGCGGCAACGATCAGAAAATCCGATTCGCTCGCGAGCTGGGTCAGGTCGGGTACGTAGCGATAGGCGAGCTCGTCGACGCCGCGTATATCGGTATAGGCGATTGCCATGCCGAACCCTTCGGCACGACACGCGATCGCCCGCCCGATCCGGCCCATGCCCACAATGCCCAGCCTCTTGCCGCTTACCTTGCGCGCGAGCGGAAGTTTCTCGCCACGGTGCCATTTTCCCTCGCGAACGTAACGGTCGCCAACACAAAGCCGGCGCGCTGCAGCAAGCAGGAGCGCAATCCCCAAATCGGCGACATCTTCGGTCAGCACGTCCGGGGTGTTCGTCACTCGAACCGAGCGCTGGCGCGCGTGCTCAAGATCCACGGCATCGGTGCCAACGCCGTTTATCGCGATGATCTCGAGCTTGGGCAACATGTCAACTACATCATTGCTAACGCCCGTCCCTCCCCCTGTAACGATCGCCCGTATCCGGGGTGCCATCGATCCGATGAAACTCTTTGGATCCGGCTCGCGGAATAGCCGGTGAACTTGGTAAGCGGCATCGAGCTTAGCCGCGATTTCTGGCATCACTGGTTCGATCATCAGGAGCTCGGGCTTGCCTTGGAGGCCGCTCATGACGATAGCGCCTCTCGCATTGCTTGCTGCGCCCGTTCCGTGACCGCGGTCCAGTTCCCAGCCTCG
>JAFAHH010000299.1 GCA_019237355.1 Acetobacteraceae bacterium
CGAGTGTCCCCGGAGCTCAGCAGGATAGAGCACAGGATTCCTAATCCTGGGGCCGTGGGTTCGAATCCCGCCGGGGACGCCACTTTCTCCACCGCCACGGCCGGCGGGGCATTCGCCGTCGCAATCCGGGCTCCACTGCTCAAGTTGAGTTCGAAGAATCGGCTCGCAAATGACTCAAGGACGGTTGCACACCCGTCATTATCGACCGCCGGACCACGTCGGAAATCGACAGTTCATTCGGATCTGTTCCTATCAGAGACGGTCCTCACTGTAGAACCAAGTAGATCCAGTTTCGACCTGCTAGCCAACTTCCGGTCCAGCGTTCGCGAGCGCCTCAAGCTTCGCCGGGTTGACGGGCCACGAAGCAATTTGGCCACGGCTAGCTGGTGCCCCCGCCCGCAAGCTCTGCTCATAGTCCAAGATCAGTTGGCACCGACCGCTATATTTCCACCAGTATAACGTGCTAACCTGTTTCACCCGTTGTTGAACGCGATAACGGAGGTGGTTAGTCCCCGAGAGGGCGGTGCGATAATCAGCAAGCTCCGGGTAGCGGTGGATCGCTTCAAGGTAAGGCAGGAAGAGCTTAGCGTTCCATGGCCGGAAGGACCCTTGCCAAGGCTTAGGAGATGCCATGAAGTGATAAATCGACGGCTTTATCGCAAGGTGTAACCCAGCATCGCGCAAATATATAGGAAAATTCCAAGCAAGAGAGAGCGGAATTCGTGACGAGCCGCCGACGATGTTGAGCGCATCTTGGTCAGCAAACCGCCAGAGTCTTCCTCGCTCGGTCCCGTATTCGGTCTCGTATAACGCCAAGGCGCGCGCCGCGATGGAGCTCCACGTCGTCCGATCGGCACGGAGAACTCCCGAATTGAAATAGCGGTACGTGGGCTTTTCACCTCTGTACACTGACTGGAAGTGTTGAGGATACGAGTAGACGCCGCTCTCGAACTCGAACATGATCGGGTCGTCGGCTGCCAGGAACTTGCCTGCGGGCAAGTTGGCGTCGAGAAGCGGATCGAGCGACCCGACGATCTGCGTGTCGCCATCGAGATATAGAAGCTGCGAATATTGCGCGGGAAGCAGGTCGGCCAGGAAAAGCCGGCCCATGGCGGCAGGCGTAGACCCTATCGATGATTTCGGCACTGGTAAGAAGTGGATGCCCTCTGAATCGCATATACGGCGGAAGAGATCTACGGTTCTTCCGTCCAACTCGACCCCGACTATGAAGATATCTGACTTCGCCTTGCTCGCGTGTTGACGAGCCTGCATGGCGCTTACCAAAGAAGGAAATAAGTAACCTCTATCTGTCGCGTAACATATGCATGTGTCTATCATCGGTGTCTCGTGAGATTCAGCGCGGCTTGCGTAACCGAAAGATGCCCACAGTGCAATTGCTGTTCGGTAACCTGGAACGCAGGGGATTTTCGATCGCGATAGGCGGCCGATGTAATCGGCCCGCACTTTGCGGTCGCAGCACTCGTTTTGCGGTTGCAGGCACTCGTTTTGCGGTTGCAACATGCCCCTCGGGCTGGGTGAAATGCCACAACTAAGCCGGCCTCGCAGCCGGGTCAGTCTTCATTGCCTTCATTGCCGGCGGCTGGCGTACGAGCTACCGCCCGACAACTCACGGGTAGTTGTGCTGCGTGCCGATCCGCGTCGTGGTCCCGATAGCCAGCGGCGGGTGGGATAAGGTCGCGTCGGACTTACACGCCGCCGTGTGAAATATGCCCTCTGGACGCAGAGGGCTCCGGCTTGTACCGCAGTGCGGGGAACGACAGGAGAACCCGTGCATTTTCACGACGTTGCAAAACACGCGCCTAAACTCGCCTGCGAAATCGATAGGAACCCGATGCCTTGCCGAACATGTGCTCAGGCAGTCCTCCGGCGCAGAGCGGGGCGGCGAATCGCTCTTCTGGCCGCCTTTGGTCTTGCGGTTTTGCATGCGGGCTCGGCCAATGCGGAGCCCGACACGCTCGACGTGAGCCGGATGAAACTTGTCTTCGACGACGAGTTTCACGAGCTTAGCATCTCGGCTCACGGACCAAGTACGACCTGGACAGCGCACACGCCGTGGAACGGCGATTTCGGGGATGCTGCCTTCATGGACCCGATGCCCGGCTTTCCCTTTACCCTGACTCCGAACGGCCTGCGCATCGAGATGCGCAAGCTTCCGGATGGGCACTGGCAATCGGGCCTGATCTCCTCGACCGACCCGGCGGGCAATGGGTTTACCCGGCGTTACGGGTATTTCGAGATCAACACCAAGCTGCCGGCCGGACCGGGGATCTGGCCTGCCTTCTGGCTCGCTGCTCGGGTGCCGGCGGACTCGCCCGATCCAGGCCTGGAGATCGATGTCTTTGAGCATTACGGCAAATTTCCGGCCAACTACAACACGACCGTCACGCTCTGGCCGAAGCCCGGTCATGAGAGCGAGAAGTGGTATCAGATGAAGGTGCAGAACGTGGCGGCCGGTTCTCTATCGGAGCGGTTCCACACGTACGGGGTGAAAGTGGATCCAACCTGGATCACCTTCTACTTCGACCGGAAGGAGTACTGGCGGATCAAGACGCCCGCCCAGCACAAATACGGGCTGGGAATACTCGCGGATCTGGGGCTCGGCTCTGGCTGGCCGATCGACCAAACTCCCAACCCTTGTTTCATGGATATACGTTATATCCGCGTTTATGAGGACCCGTCGGTAGCCGACGCGAACAAGTGACGCCTACGGCGTGGTATTGTCGGGATGATCAGCCTGCTTTGCTCTGTCGTTCGTTCGCGGCTGCCGATCGGTAACAAACCACAGCTGAAGCACCGTGTTACAAACGCCGCAGGAGAAGCGCGGCCTTCGGGCTGGACTCGCGTGTGTTGTGGCCAGCATCGGAGAGCCTCGCGGCGAAGCTGCTCTCTCCGGTCCCGCCTGTTGGCAGAAGCAAGGATAGACCAGAGGTTGGCTCCCTCGTGTTAGGCCGTCAGACAGCGTTCGGTGGCATCCTGCTGGTCGGCTCGCGCCTCGCTACGCGCCTGCTCGATTTGGCCACGATGCTGGTCCTGGCGCGCATCCTGCGGCCGGCGGATTTCGGCCTCGTCGCCATTGCGACGAGCTTGGTCCAGGTTGTCGAGGCGGTTCTGGAGCTTCCGCTCAACCAGGCCCTGGTGCGGCTGCCGGAGATCAGCAGGGCTCAGTGTGACACCGCGTTCACATTGGGCGCCGTTCGTGGACTGGTACTGAGCTTCATCCTGTTCGTGGCAGCCTGGCCGCTCTCCCAGATCTACGGCGACGATAGACTTTTCTGGCTCGTATGTGCCCTGACCGTCGGGCCGGTGATGCGCGGGCTGGGCAATCCCAGCTTTGCGCACTTCCACAAGAACATGAGTTTCTGGCGCGATTTGATCGTCGAACTGACCGGCAAGCTCCTCAGCTTCACAATCGGCATCGCGCTCGCCTTCCTCACGGACAGCTACTGGGCAATTGCTGCGGGGATTATCGCATTCCCAACGGGAATAACGATCACGTCATACCTGCTGAAGCCATATCGGCCCCGGTTCACCCTGTCGGAGCTGCCAGTCTTCTCGGGCTTCCTCGGTTGGATGACTGCGGCGCAGGTGCTCATGGCCCTGAACTGGCAGTCGGAGCGGCTGCTGCTGGGAAAACTCAAATCCAACGCGGAGCTTGGGCTGTTTTCCGCCGCCAACGACATGGCGAACATCCCGATGCTCGCGTTTTTGGTACCGCTGCAACGGCCGCTGCTGGCCGCCTTGGCCAAACTTGGCAACGACCGGCAACGTGTCGCCTCAAGCTATCAAACGACATCATCTGCTATTGTCGCGATCGGCCTTCCCCTCCTGGTCGGAGAGAGCTTACTGGCGGAACCTGCCATACGCCTCGTACTCGGCGTGAAGTGGCTTGGCGCGGTGCCGCTGCTTCGCTGGCTTCCGCTGAGCCTCATTCCGGCCCTGTTCACGGCTGCAGCGGTTCCGCTGTTGATGTCGACCGGCAAGACGCACGTGTTCTTCAGGCGCAACCTGATCGAGTTCTGCGTCAAGATGCCGCTGCTGTTCGCCGGCGCGATCGCCTTCGGCTTTCCG
>JAFAHH010000321.1 GCA_019237355.1 Acetobacteraceae bacterium
AACTGGGCTGCGTGCCCCTGAGCGAGGAAGCTGAACGAAACACATTCGGCAAGGCCGCGGGCTGCGAGGGCGCGGCGGGTCCGGGCGATCCGGATTTGGGCTGCACTCAGCGCGGATTGCGGCACTGGCGTTGCGCGTGGCATCGACACCGGGGCGATCCTGTCCAGCCCGTGCAGCCGCAGCACCTCTTCAATCAGGTCACATTCGGCCTCGACGGCGGCGCAGCCTTCGGCGGCTGCCCGCTCCTGGGCCGGGTCAAGTCCCGAAGCCTGATCCAAGACGATTGGGGCCGCGATATCGTTCCGCCATGGGGGGACGGCCACTGTCGCCGAAGCGGCGTCGCAATGTTCGGTCAAGAAATCAAGCTTCCCGAGCAGCCGAATAGCCTCCTCCGGCGTCACCTCTGCGCCGCCCAGCTCAGCCAACCGGCCGAACCGCATACGGGCCGTCCGGCGCCATGCGGGGGCTGAACCGGCCGATACCGCCGGTCCAGCTTCACCCCCGCAAAGATCGAGGATCATACGGGTGGCAGCCTCGACGGCATCCGGCATCAGCGCCGGGTCGATGCCGCGCTCAAAGCGATGACGCGCATCGCTCATGATCTGATGGCGCCGCCCGGTCAGGGCAATGCGCACCGGGTCGAACAGAGCGCATTCCAGAAACACCGCGCTCGTGGCCTCATCGCAGCCGGTCGCCTCGCCTCCGATCACCCCGGCCAGCGACTGAACCCCCGCATCGTCGGCAATCACACAATCCTCGGGGGTTGCGGTGTATTCGCGGCCGTTTAGAGCCAGGAAACTCTCGCCCTCCCCACGCCGCATCACCAGCTCGCGGCCGCTGACCTTGTCGGCATCGAACACGTGCAGGGGGCGGGCGAGATCAAATGTAAAGAAATTGGTTATGTCGACCAAGGAATTGATCGGACGCAATCCGATAGCGATCAGCCGGTCCTGCAGCCATTTGGGACTGGGCCCGTTGCGCAAACCCCGGATCGTGCGGCCAAGCACCCAAGGACAGGCTTCCGGCCAATCGGTGCGCCAGCGAAGCCCGCCGTCCTCGAACCCGGCCGGAACACGGAGCGCATCCCAGGGCCGTAACACCCCAATGCCGGCGGCGGCCAGGTCTCGCGCCACTCCCCGCACCCCAAGCGCGTCGCCCCGGTTCGGGGTAACGTTGATCTCGATCAGCGGATCATCGAGCCCGGCCCAGGCGGCGTAAGGCATGCCCACCGGGGCGTCATCCGGCAGCTCGATAATACCCGAATGGTCCTCGCCTAAGCCCAGCTCCCGGGCCGAAAGCAACATGCCGGCGCTGCTGACGCCCCGGATTTCTCCCGTTTTTAGCGTGATCCCGGTGCCCGGGATAACGCTGCCCGGGGGCGCAAATACCGCCTTCATGCCGGTTCGTGCGTTGGGCGCGCCGCAAACGACTGAGACCACCCGCGCGCCGGTGTCAACCTGGCAGGCGCGCAGCCGATCAGCATTCGGGTGCTGCACCGCTTCGGCCACGCGGGCAATGCGGAAGGGCGCGAGGGTGGCGCCGCGATCCTCGACTCGCTCCAGCTCCAGGCCAATCCTGTTCAAGGTGTCGGTGATCTCATCGAGCGTCGCTTGCGTCTCGAGATGCGTTTTCAGCCAGCCGAGGGTGAACTTCATCCCAGGCCTTCATGCAGTATGGCCGGGGCCAGAGGATCACTGCGGTAATGCCTAAGCCAGCGGATGTCGCTGTCGAAAAATGGGCGGAGATCGGGGATGCCGTGTTTCAGCATGGCCAGGCGCTCTACCCCGATACCGAATGCGAAGCCTTGCCATTCCCGGGGATCGAGGCCGCAATTGGCAAAGACGCGCGGATGCACCATGCCGCTGCCGAGTATTTCCAACCAGTCGTTGCCGCGCCCGAGTTCGCCCGTCTTCCGGTCCCAGCCGATATCCATTTCCATGCTGGGCTCGGTGAAGGGGAAGTAGCTTGCCCGGAACCGAACCGGCAGTTCGGGTATGTCAAAATAGGTCCGCAAAAAATCGATTAGGCAGCCTTTGAGGTGACCCAAGGTGATGTCCCGGTCGATCGCAATCCCCTCGCATTGATGGAACATCGGGCTATGCGTTGCATCATGGTCCGCCCGGTAGGTCCGCCCGGGGGCAATCACCCGGAGCGGCGGGGGCCGGGTCAGCATTGAGATGATCTGCACATCGGAGGTCTGCGTGCGCAGCAGCAGCGGCCGGCCTTCGCGCTGACCGGGCAGGTAGAAAGTATCGTGATCGGCGCGGGCCGGGTGGTGCGGCGGGATGTTTAATGCGCCGAAATTATACCAATCATCCTCGATGTCCCAGCC
>JAFAHH010000345.1 GCA_019237355.1 Acetobacteraceae bacterium
CGACGTTTGCGGAGTCGCTGCTCAATCTTCCCCGCCATCGCCGCGATGAAGCCGCTTTGCACGAAAAAGCGATGCAAGCGCTGCGCACCGTGGGGCTCGAGTCGCTCGCCGCGGTACGGGCCGACCGGCTCCAGCACAGCGAGCTTCGGTTCATGGAGATTGCCCGCGGCTTGATGCTCTCGCCCGTATTCTTGCTCCTCGATGAGCCAGCGGCGGGGTTGTCGACGGACGAAATCAAGCGGCTCGGGGAGCTCATCAAAACCATCAGCCGACATGGCACTGGGGTACTGCTTGTTGAGCATCATGCCGATCTGATTTTCGACATCTGCGACCGGGTTACCGTGCTTAATCTCGGCCAGGTGCTCGCCGCCGGGACCCCTGCCGAGATCCGGGAACATCAAGAGGTGGTCAGTGCCTATCTCGGCGCCTGATCAGGTGTTGCTCGATGTGCGAGGCTTGGAAGCCGGATACGGCAAGATCGGCGTGCTGCATGGGGTGGATGTGCGGGTCGCACCCGGCGAGGCGGTCGCCCTGCTCGGCCCTAACGGCGCGGGAAAGACCACGTTGCTCCGGGCGATCTCCGGCCTGCTCCCACCCAGCGCTGGTGAGATCCGTTTCCGCGGGCAGGATCTAGCCGGATTGGGGCCGCGCCGAACGGTCCAGCTCGGCCTCGTGCACGTGGTCGAAGGCCATCGCATATTCACCCAGCTTTCTGTCGAGGACAATTTGTTGCTGGCCGGCTACGACCTGCACCGGACCGAGCGGCAGCAGCGGGTGGAGGAAGCCCTATCGTTTTTTCCCGAGATTGCAGCCAAGCGTCGGGACCGGGGCGGCGCGCTCTCGGGCGGGCAGCAGCAGATGCTTGCCGTGGCCCAAGGCTTGGTTCGCAAGCCGCAGCTATTGATGCTGGATGAGCCATCGGCTGGGCTTTCGCCGGTGCTGGTGGATCGCGTGCTGTCGGTGGCGCGCAAGCTCCGCGATAGCGGCACCGCCGTGCTGCTGGTCGAGCAGTTGATCGAAAAGGCCCTCGCGCTGGCGGACCGGGTGTATGCCTTAGCGAGGGGGCGGATCGTGCTCGAGGCGGCCGCGAACGAGCCCGATCTTCCGCACCGGCTGGAACACGCTTATTTCGGCCAGGATGTACCAACCGCGCTGCATGCCTGAGATTTACTGTTCGGCACTCTGCTCCACACCATGCATAATGAAACGCGTTAGGGCAGCGCCTAGACATTGATGCAATCGGGCGATCGCGGCGTGGCGCTCGTCGGGCTCCATGCGTTCTAGATCGAGCACCCCGTCGTCGGCCCAGCTGTGCATCAGCTCAAAGCGCCTGAACAAAGTCAGATGCGGAAATAAAGAGGCCACGTGCTCAAGTGCCTGCTCGTACGGCTCTAAATCGACATTCGCATGCAAAAAATGACTGTATTGCGGATCGATAAGAATACCGTCGGCGCCGGCGTCGAGAATCGCTCTCGCGCCCTCGGAAAGCGCGTCTTCCAGATCGCTCGGGCTTAATCCACGGACCGCTTCGACGGTTCCCGTCTGCCATAGCACAAGCGAGATGTGATCTTCTTTCAGACCTTGCTCGATGAGCGGCGCCATTTCCGCTGCAGTCAGTCCGCGCCTGCCTTTTACCGACAGGGTTATTTCGGTACCCGGCAGGGCCGCGCGCAACCCCTGCACGGCCTCGTACGGAAATGAGGAGTGCGGACCGCCTGGCGCAGCATTCGTGCTCGCTGATCCGATCGCCAGAATATGGATAGGCAGGTGCGATTTTATGGCGGCGCGGACCGCCGTTAGCGGCTCGTCCGGGGTCACGAGCTCTTCCGGAATAGGGCACGGCGCGGGCTCGGCAGCCCAGGCGGGAGTGATGATCCACCCCAAGGCAAAGACGGCGAGAGCGAGTGCGATCCGCATTCAACCTCACCCAGGATCCGAACGTGGGACGGCTCGCATGTCCGGGCGGTGTGACACTGCCCGGCCCTTCTCGCGATACCAGGCGGAAAGCGTACCGACGGCGATCAAGGCCGCCAGCCCGATCAGATTTACCGCGACCTGCATCGGAGCACCATCGCTGGCTTCCATCGCCAAGCGGCCGAGGAAAGAAAGAAAAATCCCAGCGCAGAACACGGGCAAGGAATGCTGACCGATCAGTACCAGCGGGGCCGCCCAATGGGAACGCAGCCAGGCCGCATGCTCCGGAATCAGCCGGGCGGCGAGCCACACCAGGGCCAGTATCGAAATCAGCCGCAAGGGGTGCAGGCCCGTTTTATCGACCGACAGCAGAACTCGCCCGATCCCATTCGGCAATGCAGCGAGAACATCGGGCCGTCGCCACAGGCTGGTGATGATAAGCCCGGCCGCGACCACGACCCAGGCGAGGATATCTAAAATGTAGGCGCGGGCTGGAAGCTTCATGGGCGTGTAAGCGAGGATTGCCCCCATCGTGAACAGCAGTTGCCAGGTGAGTGGATTGAAATACCACCCATCGGCATTCCACGCTGGCAAATTCCAGCCGAAAATTCGCGCCGCGAGGTAGAGAGCCAAGGATAGGGCTGCCAGTAGCCGGGGCCGATGAAGTAATGGCATAGCGGCTGCGAACATCGCCAATGCGACCACGTACATCGGCAGGATGTTCAGGAAACTTGGCTGATATCGCAAGGTCAGCGCCTCGAACAATGCTCGATATGGAGCATCGGCCATTACGTCGAGATGGATTTCATCGAGGTAGTTCGAGCGCTCCAACGCTGTCGCCGAGTACGAAACTTGCGCGCTGAATACGACGAACAGGAAAATATGGGCTACGTAAAGAACCCCCGCCCGGCGCAGGGCGTCGGCCGCCCCGTAAAGCCAGCCATGCCGGTCCATTGCCCGCCCGTAGGCGAGCGCCGCCCCATATCCGGCTAGGAAGACAAACATCTCGGCCGCGTCGCACAATGCAAAGTTGTGAAGTGTATAGTCGGCGACGACGTTTCCGGGGATGTGGTCGACGAAAATCCACCATAGCGCGCAGCCGCGGAAGAAATCGACACGTACGTCCCGGTTGGTACGGATAAGGTCCATGCGCCTCCCATATGGGGCACGTCCGTAGCTCGGTCACCCAAGCTCTCTATATATAGGCGCCGTAGCGCAGGCCGCGGCCTAGCGTGCTCAAGATTTTCCAGCAAGCGGGGCAGAGGGTTAAGAAGGAAATTATGGAGTTTATTGACCTCACCCACACTTTCGACAGTACCATGCCTGTTTTCCCTGGTGATCCTGTCCCAACATTGAAGAGAACGGCAACGATCGAGGAAAGCGGATCAATTTGCATTCGATTTGCGGGGGCATGCATGTCGGCACTTACATGGATGCGCCGCTTCATATGATCGAAGATGGCGCCCGGATTTCCGACATTCCGGTGGGAAAATTCTTTGGGCGAGGCCGCCTGGTTGATGCAAGAGGCCAGGCACAGGTTACACCGGATCTCCTAACCAACAACACGCCGAAAACGTTCCACAAGAAAACGCGTATTGGTCCACGAAGGCCGTAATTTGCTTGGGTTGCGCCAGCGCTCTGCGTACAGGCGAAGAACAAGCCACAGAAGGCAAACCGGATTCATCCCCGCCCGGTCAGTTCCGCCCCCGCATCCTTCGGCATTGCTAGCGCAACCGGCGCCGCAAACAGCGAAATCAACGCCACCCCTGCAAAGGCCAGTCTGAAGTCCCATTCATTCGGCGCAGGATGACGGTTGAGCGCCATAGACAGATCGAGAAAAGCGGCGCCCGCCGCGATGCCGAGCGTGAGCATAAGCTGCTGCAAGGTGGAGTAAAGGCTGGTCGCAGCACTCATCTGCTGCGCAGGAATGTCAGCGTAAGCCACCGTATTGTAAGCGGTAAATTGCAGCGAGCGAAAGAATCCCCCGACCAGCAACACCCCATAAATCGCTGCCGCAGGCCAGCCCGGCCTGAACAATGCGCAGACACCGAGGAGAATAGCGGACATCGCACCATTCACTACCAGTGTGCCGCGGAACCCCAGAACCCGAATCGCCGGCGGGCTGATCGGCTTCATCACCAAAGCACCGGCCGAACTGGCAAAGGTTATCGCGCCCGACCGTAGCGCAGTGTCGCCAAACCCAACTTGAAGCATCATAGGAAGCAGAAATGGAATGGCGCCGATTCCGATGCGGAACAAGGAGCCGCTCCAGATAGATACAGCAAAAGTCGGGATCCGCAGGAGCGATAAATCCAGCAGCGGCGACGAGGTCCGTCTTGCGTGCCAAGCATACGCCAAAGCGGCCCCCAACCCGGCCGCGATTGCGCCGGCACTGAGCGCAAGCGGCACCGCCCCCCGGCCGATCGTTTCGAACCCTAGCATAAACCCAGCCAAAGCCGCGCCGCAAAGCAGCAGGCCCATCGCGTCAAACCGGCCGGGCCGCGCTTCCCGAATGTCTGGCACAAACAGCGTGACGAGTACGATGCCGAGCGCCCCGATCGGCACATTGATGAAAAAAATCCAGCGCCAGTCGGCATAGGTCACGATTACCCCGCCCAGCGGCGGCCCAATCACCGGGCCGATCAGCGCCGGGATGGTCAGCCAGGCCATCGCGGAAACCAACTCGGTTTTCGCCACCGTGCGCAGCAGGACAAGGCGGCCGACCGGGATCATCATCGCCCCGCCCATACCCTGCAGAACCCGTGCGCCCACCATGAAGGGCAAATTCCTGGCCAGGCCGCATAACACCGAACCCGCCGTAAACACCACAATCGCGGCGCGAAACACAGTACGCGCGCCGTAGCGATCAGCCACCCAGCCGCTGGCCGGGATAAAAACGGTAAGGCTAAGCAGATACGAGGTAAGCGCCACGTTCATCCGCACCGGGTCGGAGCCGAAAGCGTGGGCAATCGTGGGCAGGGCCGTCGCGATTACGGTGCTGTCCAGGTTCTGCATGAAGAGCGCACAGGCGACGATGACGGCCGTTAGCCGGGTCTCTCCCGGTGTGCTTCTCGGCGCAGCTAACCCGGCGGCAACGCCCGTCTCGGCTATGTTCGCCGCCGGGGGAGAGCCGGATGACTTCGGGTCGAAGTCACCAGCCTCTAGCTTTCTGCTTTTGAGCGCGCGATTCATATTTTCCGGCGCCCGGGACCCCAATCCCTAGCCCCATTTTGCGGCGGAAAATGGGCCCGTGTTCGCGAATTGGGAACTCCAGGTCCCCTCAGGCCATCGCGCTCCGGTGCTTGGAGCGGGAACCCTTAGAGCGCAGCCTAACTCCGCCGTCGCCAAGAGCGCGCGGCGCCCTGGCGAAAGCCAATCGTGATCGCGACGCCTGCGCACAGGATGCCGGCGGCCGCCGGCAAGAGCCACACTGGCCGCAGCAGGACTGGTACGATGACATCATCCCAAAGCCAGGGCGCCAAATAACGCTGCACGCCCGCCTGCAGGAGACTCAACCAGCCGTGGTCGATGTTATAGACGAATTCGCCCAGAGGCTCGTTTGGCGGGGTAAGCGTGGCGAGGGCGACTGCCCCTACCAGTAGAATCGCCGCGAGTACGGCAAATACTCTTTGCATCATCACACAAACAGCTTTTCGCCTTGCTTATCGGTGTATAGCGCAGCTACGTACTCAGCGTACCCGTTGAAGATTTTCGTGGGCACCCGCTCGTCCGTCGTTAGCAACCGCTCGGTGGCCTGGCTCCAGCGCGGATGGGGCACAGCGGGGTTCACGTTCGCCCAGAACCCGTATTCATTCGCCTGAAGTTCAGACCAGAACGTCTTCGGACGCCTCTCGGTGAAGATGATCCTCACCACCGACTTACCACTCTTAAACCCATATTTCCACGGCACCGTCAGCCGGAGCGGTCCACCATTCTGGGGCGGCATGGGCTTGCCGTAAATGCCAGTCGAAAGAAAAGCAAGCTCGTTCTGCGCTTCCTCAATGGTAAGCCCCTCGGTATATGGCCACGGATACCAGGACTGCCGGAGCTCGGGCATAGATTTGTCCGCCGCCGTTTCAAACGCGACGTATTTAGCGGAACCGAGAGGTTCAGCGATACGGAGCAGCTCGGCTAATGGAAAACCCGTCCATGGGACGATCATCGCCCAGGCTTCTACACAGCGGTGCCGATAAACCCGTTCCTCGGGCGAAACGCGCTTGAGCAGATCATCGATGTCGAGGGTTCGGGGTTGCTTCACCAGCCCCTCAATGCGGACAGCCCAAGGCCGCTGCTTTAATTCTTGAGCCTCTTTCCAGATAATCTTGTTGCTGCCGAATTCATAGTAATTGTTGTAACGGGTGACGTCTTGTTCCGCGCTCAGCGGATGATCCGTCTTATATTTCGGATTGCGCACCGCCCGAGCAGATTGGCCGGAAACGGCGCCGGGCGCCGGAGCCGCGATCAGGCCTGCCGCACCGGCTAGAATGGTACGGCGGCTTAGGACCACCCACTCTGGTGTAACCTGGTTTTCGGAGATCTCCCAACCACGGCATCGCAGCACCCACATCGCTCCTCCCGGGACTTCATTGTAACACTGATCGACTGAATACGTTCAGGCTAAAAATCACCCGGCGTACACGTTGTCTAGCTAACCGGGGCCCTCCCGGAAACAACCCCGCACGAGATAGTGTTGAGCCCGCAGGTCCGGCTCCTGAATGGGCGTCGGCTCCAGAATACCACGGGCTTGAGGCGGAACTGTAAGAAACGCTGAATCGCGCTCTCTGACCCAACTCTAGGGCAGGGTAGCTTCCGCGTGGAGCGCTAGCTTGCGCTTTGGCCCTGTTCCCTTCTGGGGGCTCCAGCTATTCTCGGCAATTCAGCGTTGCAGGGACAATCCGATGGCGAGCTGGGACTTCGTGACCCTGGATGTCTTTACCGACCGGCCGTTCGGCGGCAATCCGCTCGCTGTATTCCCAGCGGGGGAAGGCCTGACCGATGCCGATATGCGCGCCTTGGCGCGGGAGTTTGGTTATTCCGAAACAAGCTTCGTGTTCCCCCCAACCGACCCGGTCAACACAGCCCGGGCTCGAATTTTCACCCCGCGGGGCGAGGTGCCGTTCGCGGGGCACCCCACGATCGGCACAGCCTTCGTGCTCGCCCAGCTCGGCCGGGATCTCGCCGATACCGTGGCTCTTGAGGAAGAGGCTGGGCTCGTCAGCGTCCATGTGCAGCGAAACGCGCAAGGAAAACCGACCGGCGGACTGGTGGCGGCGCCACGCTCGCTGTCCGTAGGAATCGAAGTTCCCATCGAAGAAGTGGCTGAATGCATCCGCCTACAGGAAGCGGATATCCGCACGGTGGCGCATCCGCCGCTGGTAGCCAGTGTCGGGCTTGATTTCGTGATTTGCGAGCTAACCAGCCTCAACGCCCTTGCGCGGGCGACGCCGAATTCGGCCGCGTTCCGCGAGACGGCCGATCGCTATCCCGAGATCGCCGGGCATTTCGCCCTCCATCTCTATGTCCGCGACCCGAGTGACCCAGGGTCGATCCGCTCCCGGACCTTCTCGCCCCTTTTGGGCGTGCCGGAAGACCCGGCGACTGGTAGCGCCAGCGCGGCGCTCGCCGGGTTACTGGTCTCGCTTGCTCCGGGGGAGGATGTGGAACTCGGCTTCGAGATCGCTCAAGGTGAGGAAATTGGCCGCCCGAGCCGCATCTTGGCTTCAGCAAGCAAGAGCGCCGAAGGCGCCATTCGCGCCTCCCTGGCTGGGGACTGCGTGCCCGTCATGCGGGGCCAGGTTGACCTGTAAGGGGGAGTCTCGGGGACATGGTTAGCGTGATTCGGACCGGACCTTTCGGCCACAGTCGTTGCCGCGTTGGTTCTCATTGTTAATCAGGGAGTCTGTTGTGCGGCTGAACCGTTCTATTGGAGCAATTTGCTTCATGCTGGTCTCCAGTATCCCCAATGCCCGGGCGGACGTGTTCAGCGGCGCCTTTTCGGGGATCGCCGAGAATTCCAGAATCAACGCACTGGGCCCCACACCCGGCAACTTCGATGGCTCTCCGGTAACCGGTACATTCAGCCTTGATTTCGCAGCCCCATCGCCGACCGGGGGTAATAACTCGGCGACGACCGCCACCTATGCGGCAATTCTTACCTTGACTTTCGATGCCGCTGGCCAGCACACTTCTTTTTCCCCTATGGATGGTGGAAATCCGGGCTTTGTTTCACTTTCCGTGGACCCGAATGGCCAAACGGTCCTCCTGTCGGCAGATTACGGATATCCTGTTCACTTTGCGTCGCTTTCGCTAGCTGGCCCTGACTTCTTCAGCGGGCTTGATCCCTCGACGCTCCACCCTGGTCCCGTCAACATCGCCAATTCTTCGGCATCGTTTTTTGATAGCCGTGCGTTCGGGGCGGACGTCGTGATCGATTCAGTGTCGTTCACCGGTCTCTCGGTGCCCGAACCTCCGGGCTGGATCTGGTACTTATCCGGGCTCGGCGGATTGATGCTCACCCGCTCAGCCATCGCCCCCGGAGGGCGGCGTCGACAATGACGAAGCCAAGTCGACAATGACGAAGCCAAGTTGCAATGACATCCACCAAAGTGCAGCGGTCACCTTGGGATTGGATTGTCGCCTTGCGTCCCGAAGGATGCGCTAGCGCCGGCTATGCGGGCCTTCAACACTTCCGGTGGCGTCTCGCCTTCTATACGATCTCGCGGTGAGCTCGCTGAACGGCGGCGCTCTCCATACTTGCTCGTCTGCTTCTTCGCAAGGAGCCAAGCCGGAAAACTGGCCCAATGATACATCGGCTCTTGCCGCCTCAGGTGCTCCGCAACGCAAAATCCGTCGGCGCGTTTCACGGCAGCTATGATGCTTGAAGTTGAAGACTTGCCAGCACGCGTTATTGCCTGCCCTGATTGCGGCGAGGTTCAGGAATTGCCCGAACTACATGGCACGGGCAAATCAGAGTGCTGGCGCTGCCGTCGCGTCTTAGAGCGTGCCAGCGGCCGCAGCCTCGACGCCGCCCTGGCCTGCTCGCTCACAACCTTGCTGCTCTTGTTCCCCGGAAACACATTGACCTTGTTCCGGGTTTCAGCGGCGGGCTTGATTCGGGAGAGCAGGCTTGGATCGGGAATCCCCGTCATCTGGAGCCAGGGCTGGCCGCTTCTCGCGGTTGCGATAGCGATTCAAGGCGTGCTGCTGCCCTTCTTTCGGTTCGGCTTGCTCACAGCGGCACTTGGGGCGATTCGGCTCCATAAGACCTATGCCTGGATCGGCCCCGCCTTTCGTTGGGCTGAACGGCTGGACCCTTGGGCCATGCCGGATGTGTTCCTGTTCGGCTGTGCCATCGGGTATAGCCGGATCGCTCCGTTCGTTCCGATTGAAATCGACGCTGGCGGATGGTGCTTCATAGGCGCGGCATTCATGTCGATGATGACTCGCGCAAGCCTAGACCGCCAGGCGATCTGGAAACGAATAGCAGCGCCGGAGCAGGCGCAAGGTGAGGCGATCTGCTGTCTCGATTGTCTCATGATCTTATCCGCTGCGCGCCAGGGGGAGGCCTGCCCGCGCTGCGGTGCACGTCTTTGGCGACGCAAGTCGTTTTCCCTGCCCCGTTCGCTCGCATTGGTTATGGCCGGCTACCTGCTTTACCCAGTGGCCAATATTTATCCAATGACGGTGGATTATCAGCTCGGCATGCCGCAGGAACACCGCATCATTGATGGCGTGCGCGAGCTCATCCAGGCACATCTCTGGCCGCTGGCTGTGGTGATCTTCGCCGCGAGTATCGCAATCCCGCTGCTCAAGCTCGCTGGCCTGACATGGTTCTTCATCTCGGTCTATCGTGGGTCGTCTAAGGCGCTGGTGACCAAGACCAAGCTGTACCGCATTATTGATGCAATCGGGCGGTGGTCGAATATCGATGTCTTTACCATTGCTGCCTTCGCACCACTCATGCAGGTAGGGCAGCTCCTGAATGTAGTCGTGTTTCCCGGAGCGCCAGCTTTTCTGACGGTTGTTGTTGTCTCGATGTTCGCCGCCCAGGCCTTTGACCCGCGGCTGATCTGGGACGCGGCGAGAGCATGATGGGTTATGGCCGAAGCCAGTCCGGGCGCTTCCACCTCAAGCCGTTGCACTCTGGCAGCCTGCTGAAAAAGGAAGGCCAGGGCTCTGCCCTGGACCCGTCATGCGTCGTGCGAAGAGCACGCTCGTCGCGTGACGAGCATGCTGTTCGCATGACGGGGCCGAAAGGCCCCAGACCCCACCTACTAAGTGATTGGATTGCAAAGGCTCTGCCTTTGCTGGGGTCCACGGGCAAAGCCCCTGGCCTTCTTTCGTTTCTTTACGAGCGACCGGCTTCAACGCTTTTCCGCAGCCTGCTAGAGCGTTTCCACTCACCTGGAACCGCTCTACTTATGTTTCTACGAACCGATTCACCCGCTCATGGGTGCTTCACGCATCCACTCGAGCGGGATCGGGTCTAGGCGACGGGAATGAGTAAATTGGATAAGCCCGTAGACGCGCCCCGGCGGTCGTTGGGGAGAGCGCTCGTAAAAACCAGCCGCTGGCCGGGCTGGATTTGGGCGGTTCCGCTAGCGGCCCTCGCTCT
>JAFAHH010000363.1 GCA_019237355.1 Acetobacteraceae bacterium
GCGCATTCGCCAGAAAATCCCGTTCAGGGCCTTCCGGTCGTCAGCCCGGGGCACGCCGCGCGGCTTGTTGGGCAACTCCGGCGCGATCACGGACCATTCGAAGTCGGTGATGTCATGGTAGTACACGGTCATGGAAAGTCCTCCCACGACCTTGAATCAGCGTTCTCCCGATTTCGGGAATCCCTCTTTATGAGTTTGTGGCCTAGCGCGCAAACACGCAGACACTCTCCAGCCGCGCCGACCATAGGAACTGGTCGACCGGCCTCGCCGACACAAGCCGATAGCCACCCCCATGCAGCATCCGGGCATCCCGCGCTAAAGCCGCCGGGTTGCAGCTTACGTAGATAACCGAGCCCACACCGGAGGCCGCGATGTGCGATACCTGAGCAGCGGCTCCCGCATGCGGCGGGTCCAGCACTACCGCGGCAAAGCCTCTCAATTCCGGAGCCGTAACGGGCCGGCGGGCAAGATCGCGCTGCTCCGCCGTGACCCGGCCGGGCATCGTCTTCGCCGCCTCCCGGAGCGCCGGCAATGCCAGCGCGTCGCCTTCGCATGCCCACACCCTTGCTTGTTGGGCCAAAGGGAAGGTGAGGGTGCCACACCCAGCGTAGAGTTCGGCCACGCGGCCTCCAGCCGGTATCGCCTCCACCAACGCCGCGACGATGGCCCGTTCGCCCGCCTCGGACGCCTGCAAAAACCCACCTGGCGGCGGCGTGACCGCCACCCCCGCAAAATGCACGATGGCAGGCTGCAGCAGGCAGATCGGTTCCGGAACCCCCTCGCCGAGCGCCCAATGCAACCGGGGCAGCCCTAACGCGCGTGCAAACCCGGCCAAGCGCAACCGGTCAGCCGGATCGGGTTTCGCATCCGTACGCAGCAGCAAATCAGGGCCGCTCCCGAGCAGGTTCACGACCGCCGACCCTTCTCGCCGCAGGGCGCCAAGCCCGCCCAGCATCTCGCGTAACGGCGCGACCAGCCCGAAAAGCCGCGGATGCAGCACATGGCACGCCGCTAAATCGACCACCTCGGCGCTACGGGCGCCATGCAATCCCACCGCAACCCCGCGCCTGGTCCGCCGCAGCGCCAGATTCATCCGCCGCCGCTGGCCGGGCTGGGTGCGCGCCATTGGTTCGAGCACGGGGTCCGCATAACCGGCGCGCACCAGGGCCGAGCGCAACAACTCCGTTTTCCAAGCTACATAAGCCGCATCATCCCAGTGCTGCAGTTGGCAGCCTCCGCAGGCCCCGAAATGCGGGCACGGCGGCTGCACGCGTGACTCAGCAGGTGCAGCGATCTCCTCGACCACCGCAGCCCAGCCATTGCCGCGCCGCGCAATCATCCGCGCCGTAACCAGTTCGCCGGGTAGGGTATAGGGGATATAAAGCGGCGAGCCATCGGGCATGGACCCGATGCCGTCGCCGGCGGCCCCCACCCGGTCGATCCGGGTGAGGACTGGCGCAAAATCAGCCGAAGGCCGGGATGCCCGTCTGTGCACGACCCAAGATCAGGGCATGCACATCATGTGTGCCCTCGTAGGTGTTTACCGCCTCCAGGTTCATAACATGCCGGATCACATGATACTCATCGGCGATACCATTACCGCCATGCATATCGCGGGCGAGACGTGCGATCTCAAGCGCCTTGCCGCAATTATTGCGCTTGCACATGCTGATCATCTCGGGTGCGGCATTATGTTCGTCCATCAAGCGGCCCAGGCGCAGTACGGCTTGCAGACCAAGGGTGATCTCGGTCTGAATGTCGACCAGCTTTTTCTGAATGAGCTGGTTCGCTGCCAGCGGCCGGCCAAATACTTTCCGCTGCAACGTATAGTCCCGTGCGGCGTGCCAGCAAAACTCAGCCGCGCCAAGGGCACCCCAGGAAATTCCATAACGGGCGTTGTTGAGGCAGCTAAACGGTCCGCGCAGCCCCTTCACGGCAGGCAGCAGATTGGCTTCCGGCACGAACACATCGTGCATCATGATCATACCGGTGATGCTGGCGCGAAGGCTGAATTTGCCCTCGATCTTCGGCGCGCTCAGGCCCTTCATTCCCTTCTCGAGGATGAAACCGCGGATGTCCCCGGCGTCATCCTTCGCCCACACCACAAACACGTCCGCTATAGGAGAGTTCGTGATCCAGGTCTTCGAGCCGTTTACGATGTAACCCCCGTCCGCGGCCTTGGCCCGCGTGCGCATCGATGCCGGATCAGAGCCGGCATCGGGCTCGGTCAGTCCGAAGCAGCCTACGAACTCCCCCGTGCGGAGCCTGGGCAGAAATGTTTCCTTCTGTTCGTCAGATCCAAAAGCCCAGATGGGATACATAACCAATGAAGACTGCACGCTGAAGGCGCTGCGATAGCCGCTATCCACCCGCTCAACTTCGCGCGCCATCAGCCCGTAGCTCACGTAATTCACGCCGGCGCAACCGTAACCCTGCAAGGTGGCGCCAAGAATGCCGAGCTGGCCAAATTCGTTCATGATTTGGCGGTCGAATTTCTCGTGCCGGTTCGCCTCCAGCACACGAGGAAAGAGTTGCTCCTGGCAATAGGCGTGGACCGTATCGCGGATGGCGCGCTCATCTTCAGTGAGTTGCTGATCGAGCCGCAGCGCGTCATCCCATTGGAACGGCTTGAATGGACTCTTTTTTGCCGGTTGCGCGGCTTGCGCGATGACGTTCATCCCTGCTTCTCCTGCTTCTGGGCGGACGCCCTGACCCGGCGGCGGCTCGGGCGGGCTGTTACCAGCATGAACGCCGGCATCTCGTCCCCGAAGCCTAGCACGCCAGGTCCTAAATCGTCCTCCCGGCTTCTCCGGGCCCGTGCGGGCGTCACCTCGGAAGTGGGGACAGCGCTAGGCTTGCCCGCGAGGCGCTTGCTCGCCGGCGGCTTAGCCCGCGCCTTCGCGCCCGGCTGGGAAGGAACGCCGTGCCTGCCCCTCGGTTTGCGCTTCTTACCGAGCTCCGCGGCCCATTCGACCGGGTCCAGTCCCTCCACGGCAATCCGGGGAATGGGCTGGCCCGTGAGCTTCTCGATTGCCTCAACCGCCACACGATCGTCTGGGGTTGCGAGCATATAGGCGTGGCCCTCCAAACCAGCGCGTCCCGTCCGCCCGATGCGATGGACGTAATCCTCGGGGTGGTGCGGCACGTCGAAATTGAAGACGTGCGACAACCCGCCAATATCGATCCCACGCGCAGCGACGTCGCTGCATACGAGCAACTTCAGCTCGCCGGCTTTGAATTTGTCCAGGGTTGCAAAGCGCACCGGCTGCGACATATCACCATGCAGCGCACCGGCGCTGAATTTGTGCCGCATCAGCGAGCGATACAGGATCTCCACATCGCGCTTGCGGTTGCAGAAAATCAAGGCGTTCTGCACTTGCTCGTGCCGGATCATTCTACGCAGCGCCTCGCGCTTATCGTGTTCGGCCACGAGAACCAGCCCGGTGGTGATCGTGGTTGCGACTGAAGCCGGGGGCGCTACCGCAATCTCTTTGGGATTGCGCAGAAATGCATCGGCGAGGCGCCGGATTTCCGGCGCCATGGTTGCGCTAAAAAACAACGTCTGGCGGGTAGCCGGCAGCAGTGAAACGATCCGCTCGACATCGGGAATGAATCCCATATCGAGCATCCTGTCGGCTTCATCGATTACCAGGATGCGCGTATCGCTAAGCAGGATCCCGCTCCGTTCGAACATGTCGAGCAAGCGGCCCGGAGTGGCGATCAGCACGTCGACCCCGCGCGTCAGCACATCCTTCTGATCGGACATGCTTTCGCCACCAATGATCAGGGCGTGGCTTAGCTTCAGATATTTACCGTGCTGAACGAAATTCTCGGCAACCTGAAGGGCTAGTTCGCGGGTGGGCTCTAGGATGAGCGATCGCGGCATGCGTGCCCGCGCCCGCGATCCGGTAAGAATATCGAGCATCGGAAGAGTGAAGCCGGCAGTCTTACCAGTGCCGGTCTGAGCGGTGCCAAGCACGTCCCGCCCCATCAACACGAACGGAATCGCTTGTTCCTGAATGGGGGTTGGCTCGCGGTAGCCCAGCTCGGCGATGGCGCGGAGGATTGGTTCTGAAAGACCCAGACGGGCGAAGCCGCCGGGTGGTTCTGTCGTCGCCTCCATATCGTCCGGCGAGGTCGCGTGCTCAGGGGTTTCTGCATATGCAGTCGTGGTTTCGATCAAAAAGACTCTCGGCGTGATAGCAGATTGAGGATACGCAGCCGGTGGCGCTCTGCATTGCTTACGCGGCGCTACCCGCGCGTGTTCACCCTCGCATATCACGATGTCGTCACCAAATGTCAAGATTGGAGCGCGATGGCTCGAGGCGGAATCGTCGAAAGCCTAAATCGCCCTCTCAACGCCAAACTGTAGAGCTTGCTGGCTTTGACCCGAATCTGGGGGCCCGGCCGGATGGAAGTCGCTATATCGAAATGTGCTGTCGGTCACAGCGCGGGCGATGCGGGCGTGGCATCAAGGGGGCGCCGGGTGGTCAGTACCTCTGCCGCCCGGCGGGGCCCTTCCCCGGCCCTCCAA
>JAFAHH010000384.1 GCA_019237355.1 Acetobacteraceae bacterium
GCTTGGCGTGCTGATCGAAACCATGCGGCGGGAAGGCTTCGAGCTCACCATCGGCCGCCCTCGCGTGCTCACGCGGCAAAACCCCGAAACGGGCGCGCGCGAAGAGCCTATTGAGGAGCTGCTGATCGATGCCGACGAGCCTTACGCGGGCGTGGTGGTCGAGAAGCTCAGCCGACGTAAGGGCGAGCTACGTGACATGCGCCCGGCCGGAGGCGGTAAGCTACGGCTGACCTTTCATATCCCGAGCCGCGGTTTGATCGGCTATCACGGCGAGTTTCTTACTGACACCCGGGGCAGCGGCGTCATGCACCGGCTGTTCGCGGGGTATGGCCCTTGGAGGGGATCCATTGAGGGGCGGAGGAATGGCGCTCTTATCAGCAATGCGGATGGTGAGGCGGTGCATTACGCGCTGTTCTATCTGCAGGAGCGCGGCGTGTTGTTCGTCAATCCGGGCGACCGGGTCTACACGGGAATGATCGTTGGGGAGCATGCGCGTGATAGCGATCTCGACGTGAATCCCCTGCGCGAAAAGAAGCTCACCAACATACGCGCTGCAGGTAAGGACGATGCCATGCTGCTCATCCCACCCCGGCGCATGAGCCTAGAACAGGCCATCGCCTATATCGAGGATGATGAGCTGGTGGAGGTGACACCCGGCGCGATTCGGTTGCGTAAGCGACTTCTCGATCCGCACGCGCGGAAGCGCGCGGAGCGGCGAAGCCAGACCGAAGCGGCATGAGCCATGCCGGACTACGTGATCACGACCCGCGCTATTTCCGGGTCAAATTTCAGCGATGAACCTGGAGAGGCGGTTTTTCTGAAAATTCCTGATCAGGCGGCCAACACGGCGCCCGGCCAGAAAATCCCGCGCCATGACTGGGTGCGAGAGGTCGTGGGGATCGCTGGAAAAACCAAAGACGCCACCGGTGTTAGCCGCGGGGACGTTGTGGTTTTTATCCATGGCTACAACAATTCCACGGAGGTCGTCCTTCAAAGGCACCGCGTTCTAAAGCGCGACCTTCCGAAATTCGCGTACCACGGCGCAGTCGTAAGCTTCGATTGGCCTTCGAGCGATATCGCGCTGGCTTACCTCGAAGACCGGGAAAAGGCCAAGCGCACCGCCTTGTATCTGGTTAAAGATGGAATCGAACTTTTCGCCCGGATGCAGAACCGACAAGATTGCGAGGTGAATGTCCATCTGCTCGCGCACTCAACGGGCGCCTATGTGGTCCGCGAGGCGTTCGATGATGCTGATGACCGCCGCGCCATTGCAGCAGTGAACTGGACAACCAGCGAGATCGCCTTCATCGGCGCCGATCTGAGCGCCGACTCCCTGTCGGGGGCCAATTCGTCAACCGAATCGCTATATCGGCACTGCCTACGGCTGACCAATTACTCCAATCCATTCGATGACGTTTTGCAGCTTTCCAACGCGAAGCGGATTGGCCTTGCTCCGCGCGCTGGCCGGGTAGGGCTACCCGGCGACGCCCCGGCGAAAGCAGCCAATATCGACTGTGGCGAATACTACCAGAAAATGATCCAGAACCGGCCGCCCGGGACCATCATCGGCGAGCCTTCGCATTCCTGGTATATCGGCGACCCGGTCTTTACCGAGGATTTGGCGCATACGCTGAACGGCAATTTAGACCGGCGCGCGATCAACACCCGGCAGCCGCTCGCGACTGGGCAGTTCAAACTGGTCTCGCCGCAAACCTTCGTTGCATCAGCCGCGTCGGTTCCAATCCCGGTGCAGCCTGCACGGGCTTAGGCGATTTGCAGCGCGCTTGCGGGCGCCGGATGTGAGAGCGGCTGTTGTGGTGGAAGCGGGACAGCGTAACAAACTGTTTGGGGAGGACAGGATCGTCTTCGTCCCATGGTTCCTGCCGCTCCAGCGATTCCATGGCGCCTATTCCGCCTACGCGAGTTTCTTAAATGTGGCCCGAGGACCGAGCGACATCGAGCTCGAGTAGTTGGCGTTTCTCGGTTATGGTTGTAGCGCGAAAAGCTTGGAACAAGTGTCCGGTTAAGCACCGCGCCCATCTCCTGTCTGCTGGCGAATTGAGAGTGAGCCCCGCCATTCGCGAAGGGTAACTCAGTCGAGGGGATCGCTTTCAGCTCAGTCCGCAGCACCGCTTATATTTCTTGCCTGACCCGCATGGGCAAGGATTATTGCGGCCAATCTTCATGCGGCGCATGGGTCCTGCGACACTGGTATGGCTCGCCCGGAGCTGCCCCAGCTTCCGCAGCAGCAGGATCGTGAGAGGAATAGTTTCGGTGGCGTTATCGAGTAGCCCCTCGACGTCTTCTGTAGGCTCGAAGTTCGAATACCCGGCCAGGGCGAAGCCGACCAGCGGCGCAATGATTGGCCCCAGGCGCTCGTCGGCGATAAGCCCAATCCATTGTTCCGGCGCTAGGGCCATCGCTCTCCAGAAGCCCTGCGTCCATATCCTGACCGCATCGAGGGGAGGCTTGCCTTCGGCCGGCAGGAAGCCCGGGCGGTAATCGCAGATGCGTTCGGCTTCGAGCCGTTGCAGGCTGCGGTCGATCGTGGTGCTGAGCGCGTTGAACATGAGCGCAATTGCATGAAACATCGATTGCAGATCGATCATATCTTCACAGACCGGCTCGTCTTCCAGCGCACCTGCCATCCATAGGCTGGGGCGGATCGGGCTTGGGGCAACGATGATGCCGGTCAGATATCCTTCGAGCTCGAGAGCGGATATCGCCCGGTTCGGTAGCGCCGGCCAACCCGGGACTCCCATCCACAATGATGCCGGGGCTGGCTTTGCCGTGTGCTCGTCGTGTCCGGTAGCGGGCTTCATGCGGTGGGCCCCACTGCGGCCGTGCAGGCCCGCGTGATCTCGCCCTCCGGACGACCGATCTCGGCAAGCTGGCCATACCCGGCATAGCCATCGATCTGCAGCATTCGGTGAAACTCCTCCCGGCCATCGGAATCGCGGGACAGTCACGTGGGTCCGAGCGACATGCCAGATTGAGTATCGAAATTCCTCTCGATTCGCCCAGTGGCAACTTCGACGATCTCCCGTGTAACTGCAGTGGGATCTTCGCGCCGTTCCCTAAAATCGCGGCCTACGTTCGCTGTCCGGCATCTGGCGAAGGGAGTGCCAACGACTCGCGATCGATGCGGCACGCGAGTTCCCGGGAGCTGTTCCCATTTTCCGAGCAGGCTATGATCTTTGCGGGTGTCAACCACTCAGGGATTTATTTACATTCGATATCGTTTACACCAAACATCGTTCCTGGTACAGAATATTGGTGCTGAGAGTGGCCGCGCCATCCGTCGATGGGACGTCCCGAAGATTGCCAAGATCGCGTGCGGCAACGAGCAGGCGCAGCTCTGACGACCCGCTAAGCGGCCGGCTTCCGTGCCTCGGAGGTCGTCAGCCTCAAGGCCGAGAGCTCAAAAGCAGCCGGATGATGACGCATTAAAACAGGGCAAGGGGCGCAGGGGACCGTTAAGCATGTTGTACATCCGTCGTTCTCGCCGACCCATTATAGAAGTCCTATTAACTATATCGGCGAAACTAAGTTGTCGCCCATCACACATTGAAAAGGGAAGCGAACACTGGCGTAGGTCGATTAGAACAGCCGGTGCCGGGATCACTGTACTATCCCTTGCAGCCTGCGCGCAGCCGGGAGCCGATGCCGGACCGAATGTGTACGGTGTGGGTCAAGTAAACACAAGGCAGCACGCCGAAGTGGTCAATATTCTGGCAATCCTGCCGGCGAAGGTAAAGGTTAGTAACGCCGAGAACCAACGCACGGCTCAGATCGTGGGCGGCCTCATCGGTGCCTTGGCGGGGGCGGGGCTAGGCGCCGGCCTTGGACACCACTACACCCTCGCCGCAGGGACGGTAGGTGCGGCGGGCGGCGGAGTATTCGGCGCTGCGGCCGGGTCTTTGGTTCCCGACCAGGTCCTCGTCGACGGCGTTTCAATCACGTATACCGATCACGGGAACACATTCAACTCGGCCCAGGTCGGACGTGCGTGCGAGTATAAACAGGGTCAGGCGATCATGGTCGCAACGTCGCCGACGGACACCCGTATCCAACCAAATAATGCTTGCCCGGTACCGCCAAAGGGCACCTGACCGATGCGGAAGACCTTTGTCCCTCTGATCATCGGAGCGGCCATACCCGGAGTGGCTGTCGGGCAGATGCTCCAAGATCAGATAAACACCGTCTATCAGGCACAACAGCAGCAAGAAGCTGCTCAACAGGCAGCATTAGCTGCCCAGCAAGCTGCTATTTTGCAGCAGCGCAGG
>JAFAHH010000386.1 GCA_019237355.1 Acetobacteraceae bacterium
CCCAATGGGAGGTTGGGGCCGGTTTGGTTCCGGGCGGCGGACCGATGGCACGACTCCCCCGTCTTATCGGCCGGGGACGGGCGCTAGAAGTGCTGCTTGGGGCAGACGATATTAGCGGCGAACTCGCCGAGCGTTACGGCTACGTTAATCGCGCTCTGCCGGACGCCGAGCTCGACGCGTTTATCGACGGGCTCGCCGCGCGGATTTCCTCATTCGACAAACAGGCCATCGCGGAAACGAAGCGCCTGGTTGATATTCCTAGTCTGCCGCCGGACGCGGAAATTGCGCCTGAATGGGATGCGTTTCTCGCTTCTCTCGGGCGCCCCGCCAGCCAGACGAGGATAAAGGTACTGATGGAGCGCGGCTTCCATAGCCCTGGCGATGTCGAAAATAGGCTAGGGTACCACGTGGGCCAGCTTGGCGCCTGACCAGCAATCGGGGGCTCTGTTCGGCTGCGACCCGGGTGCGATCTGTGGACGAAGCGCTGATCCGATGATGTCTGAGCCAACGAGCGAGCATGCTCGCCTGAAAGAGGCGCGGGAGGGCACCGCGCCCTGGCGCAAATGGGGACCGTATCTCAGCGAGCGGCAATGGGGCACAGTCCGGGAGGACTACAGTGAGGGCGGCACGGCGTGGGACTATTTCCCGCATGACCATGCGCGTAGCCGCGCGTATCGCTGGGGCGAGGACGGACTTGCCGGCCTTTGCGATGAGAAGCAGCGACTGTGCTTTGCGCTCGCGTTATGGAACGGTGCCGATCCAATCCTCAAGGAGCGCGCCTTCGGCTTAACCAACAGCGAGGGCAATCATGGCGAGGACGTCAAGGAGTACTATTTCTACCTCGACGCCACGCCGACCCATTCCTACGGCAAATACCTCTACAAATATCCGCAGCGTGCGTATCCCTACGCCGACCTGGTACGGGTCAACGCGATGCGCTCGCGTCAAGAGCTCGAATATGAGCTGATCGACACCGGCATCTTCGACGACGACCGCTATTTCGACGTCTTCGCCGAGCATGCCAAAGCCTTAGCGGAAGACATCCTGATCCTGCTGACGGTGTACAACCGCGGGCCGGAGCCGGCACTCCTGCACCTGCTGCCGACGCTGTGGTTCCGCAACCTCTGGGCCGACCAGCCGGGCGTCGAGAAGCCGGTGCTGGTAGCCGATGGCGGTGCCATCGTCGCCCGTCATCCGGAACTCGGTGCCTGGCGCTTGGAGTGCGAAAGCTCGCCAGAGCTGCTGTTCACCGACAACGAGACCAACAACCGCCGTGTGTTCGGCAACGAGAATCCAAGCAGCTTCGTCAAAGACGGGATCAATGACTTCCTGCTGCACGGGCGCGCCGACGCCGTTAACCCGGCGGCAACCGGCACCAAGGCTGCGGCGCACTATCGGCTGGAGATCGCGCCCGGCGGCTCGGCCAGCGTGCGCTTGCGATTGCGTCCCGCCGCCGCCGCGGAACCAGCTTTCGGCGACAACTTCGACCGGACGTTCGAGGAGCGCCGGGCCGAAGCCGATGCCTTCTACCGGGCGCTCTGCCCGGCCAATCTCGACGAGGACGGGCGTCGTATCTTCCGCCAGGCTTTGGCCGGGATGTTGTGGAGCAAGCAGCACTACCACTACGATGTTGCGCGCTGGCTGGAGCAGCATGGCGATTCGCCCTTTTCCGGCGAGCAGCGGCGTAATGTGCGCAATGCCGAATGGTTCCACATGGCAAATGACGACGTCATCTCCATGCCGGACAAGTGGGAGTACCCCTGGTATGCCAGCTGGGACCTCGGCTTTCACTGCCTAGCGCTTGTTCTCGTCGACCCTGATTTCGCCAAGCGTCAGCTCGAGCTGATGCTGTCGGACAACTACTTTCATCCGAACGGCCAGTTGCCGGCGTATGAGTGGGCCTTCAGCGACGTCAATCCACCGATCCACCCGTGGGCGGCTTACTTCGTGTATGAGTTCGACAAGGCGCGCAATGGCGGGGTCGGCGACGTTCGGTTCTTGGGGCACGTCTTCCAGAAGCTGTTGGCCAATTTCACCTGGCGGAGCAACCGCAAGGATCCGAGCGGGCGCAACGTC
>JAFAHH010000055.1 GCA_019237355.1 Acetobacteraceae bacterium
CGCCCAGTCGGCATTGCGTTTGGCCTCCGCCAACTGGACGCGCGCGTGGTCGAGCCTCTCCTTGATCTTGGTCGCCTGGGCCAGGCCTTCCTTCTCGGCGCGCCAGCGCGCGGTCATGGCGGCCGACTGCGATTCGAGTTCCTGCAGCTTCACTAACCGATCGCGCGACGCGTCGTCCTTTTCCTTCTTCAGCGCCTCGCGCTCGATCTTGAACTGGACGATGCGCCGGTCGAGCTCATCGAGTTCTTCCGGCTTCGAGTCCACTTGCATGCGCAAGCGGCTGGCAGCTTCGTCCACCAGGTCGATCGCCTTGTCCGGCAAGAACCGGTCGGTGATGTAGCGGTTGGACAGCGTCGCCGCCGCGACCAGCGCCGCATCGGTGATGCGCACCCCGTGATGCGTTTCGTATTTCTCCTTCAAGCCCCGCAGAATGCTGATCGTCTCGGCAACACTTGGCTCACCCACAAAGATGGGCTGGAATCGCCGGGCCAGCGCGGCATCCTTTTCGATGTGCTTGCGATACTCATCGAGCGTGGTCGCACCAATGCAGTGCAGCGCGCCGCGAGCCAGTTCGGGCTTGATCAGATTGGAGGCATCCATCGAGCCTTCGGCCCGGCCCGCGCCAATCAGATTATGCAGCTCGTCAATGAAGAGGATGATCTCACCCTCCGCGGACTCGATCTCCTTCAGCACCGCTTTTAGCCGCTCTTCGAACTCGCCGCGGAATTTCGAGCCCGCGACCATGGCGCCAAGATCGAGCGCGAGCAGCCGCTTCCCCTTCAGCGCCTCAGGCACGTCGCCATTGGCGATGCGGATGGCCAGGCCCTCGACAATGGCAGTCTTACCCACACCGGGCTCGCCGATCAGCACCGGGTTATTCTTGGTGCGGCGGGCCAGCACCTGGATCGTGCGCCTAATCTCTTCGTCGCGCCCGATGACCGGATCGAGCTTGCCCTCGCGCGCGAGCGCCGTCACATCGCGGGCATATTTCTTCAGCGCGTCGAAAGTGGCCTCGGCGTTCTGGCTAGTGACCTTCCGGCCCTTGCGAATATCGTTGACCGCGCGTTCCAGCGATTGCGCGCTGGCGACCGCATCACGCAAAGCCCGCGCCGCCGGCGTGTTGCTCGCCGCAAGTGCGACAAGCAGCCGGTCCTGGGCGACATACTCGTCGCCGGCCTTCTGCGCCGCTTGTTGCGCGGCATCCAGCACGCGCACCAGCTCCGGCGTGAGGCCAGGCTGGCCAGCGCCGGGTCCTTGCACCGCGGGTACTTTCTTAAGTTCAGCCTCCACCTCCCGCAGCGCGATCTGCGGATCGCCGCCGGCCGCGCGGATCAAACCTGAGGCCGCGCCTTCCTCATCGTCGAGAAGCGCTTTCAGCAGGTGCTCGGGGGTGATCCGCTGGTGGTAATCGCGGATCGCAATAGTGCTCGCGGCCTGAAGGAAGCCGCGTGCCCGCTCGGTAAATTTTTCGATGTCCATGGTGCCTGTCCCTATTCCGAAGGCGACGCGCCCAGAAAGATGTGTCCTGCCCCCGCCCCTATCTAGGCGGCGAGAGCGCGACCGTTCGAAGCCGAGATGGTAAGCTGAGGCGTTGGTCGCAAGAGGTTGTATTGATGCGCCTGGATTACCTCTATCGATTTCCGGTCAAAGGCCTGACTGGCGAAGCCCTCGACTGGACCGAGGTTGAGCCCGGCGGATGCATTCCCTGGGACCGGGCCTTCGCGCTCGCCCAGGGCGATTCCGGCTTTGACCCGGCCGCGCCCGAGTGGCTGCCGAAGTCGAATTTCATGTGCCTGATGAAGAATGCCCGGATTGCCTCGCTGCGGGCGGGCTTCGAGCCGCGTACGGGGATGCTCGTCATCGAGGCCCCCGACGGGACTGAAATTATCGCGAACGGGTTTAGCCAGGCAGGCCGGGAACGGATCGGGACGTTTCTGGCCGGGTTTTTGGGCGAGGACGCGCGCGGCGAACCGCGGTTTTGCTACATACCCGGCCACAGCTTCTGTGATCAGCGGCAGAAGGTGATCAGCCTGATCAGTCTCACGAGCTTGGCGGATTACCAGGCCCGGGCCGGGGCCGAGCGCGACCGGCGGCGCTTCCGGGCCAATGTGTGGTTCTCAGGCGCCCCGCCTTGGAGCGAGCTGGGATGGGTCGGCAGGCAGCTCCAGCTAGGAGGCGCGAGGTTGCGGGTGCTGAAGCGGATTGCCCGTTGCCCGGCCACCGAGGTCAACCCGGATACTGCCGAGCGTGACGCAAACCCAGTCGCCGAGCTGCGGAGGCTTTACGGCCATTCGGATCTCGGCATCCATGCTGAGGTGATCGAAGGCGGACATTTCGGTATCGGCGATGGGATTGAGCTGCTGCCGGATTAACTCTCTGTCCGATCTCCTTGGCGTAGTTCAGGTGCGCATCGTAGACATGAGTCTGGTTGCTAGTTCCTGGCGTGGGCCGTTTGAGCTAGGAGATCGGCTCGCATCGAATAGGGACTGAACTCCATGGCCAAGAGACTGAAGATGAAGAGCGGCCAGAAAGAGCAGCTGGTGCAAGAAGCCGGCGGAAAATGCGCTAATCCAGGTTGCAGCAACTGGCGAACGCAAATTCATCACATCCAACACTGGTCAGTTTATAAGGCCCACGACTCCAATCATATGATTGCGGTTTGCCCAGCGTGTCATGATCATATACACTATACTGGAGGCATAACCGATGAGTTGCTGTATAAATGGAAAGGAATCCCTCGCACGAATCATCGCGATGTCGAGGGGTACATTTATATAGAGCCATCGGCTGAGATACGCGTGCTTACGGGCACCATGTGCGTTTCTACTTCTAACGCGGAGGCGGCGGTATTTACGCTATCAAACTCGAACAAGTTTGCATTCAAAATAAGCGGGGATGGCGACATTTTTCTAGCAAGTTGCTCAATTAAGGATTTGTCGGGTGCATATTTAGTTCGCATGTTTGATGGCTATTTCAAGGTCAAGAGAGATGAAGCCGTACAAATCAACCATAGACCGGGGAAAATCCGTGTCACCGCACTCGATGCTAAGAGATACTTGCCTGCATGGACCATAACCACGATGCGACGCGCGATCCCTGACTTCGTTCGCAACAATATCACTACAGTGTTCGAGCTTGAAGTAATCCGGCCCGGAGTCGTGCGCCTTCAAGGCGCTTTTGTCGCCAATGATGCCGTGCTGGCTATCACCCTAGACAAAATCTATGTATTACGACCGGAGCTGAACGGCCCCATTGCCCTTGTCGGCGGTGGAGAAAGGACGGAAATCAGGCTTTCTGGACCAGTGACTAGGATTGCCTTTGGTCTTTGAGTCACCGAGAGCCGGGCGAGAGGCCTAAATTGGATTTTCCCTGAGCGGGATGCGCTTGACTGAAATGCTTGAGGCAAAAGGAGTACTGGGACAAGTGGGCAAGCCGTGCCTAACGGTTTCGCCAGCTACTTCGGATACAACCTACCGTACACTCGCGGCCCGCAGCGCATTGGTCCAACCCGAATGCGCAAGCACACCCCTGCGGCGGCGAGAATTTCCTCACCCAGCCGGGTAAGCCTTCCTAGAAAAGGCTCGTGAGGTATGCGCCGGCTCGGAAATAGGTTGGACTGCGCCTGAAACGCGCATGCACGC
>JAFAHH010000347.1 GCA_019237355.1 Acetobacteraceae bacterium
ATGGTTTACCCCCGACCGGCCGGATGCGGCGATTGCTCGGTCCTGCCCAGGCTATGACCGATGGAAATACGGGATGCGCGACCTGCCGCCCTACGCTGCCGGACAGAATGTGGAGGCACTGGAACAGGCCTTCGTTAGCCGCCAGGTCGTCTACCTACTTGGAATGGAGGACACCGACCCGAACCACCCGGCCCTGGACAAATCCTGCATGGCCGAGGCGCAAGGGCCCCATCGCTACGCACGCGGTCACGCCTACTTCGCGGCGTTGCAGGCGCGCTACGGCTCGGCGCTGCGCCAGGCTCTGCATGATGTCCCCGGCGTCGGGCATAACGGCGACCGGATGCTGACCTCGGCCTGTGGGCTCGCCGCATTGTTCGACATGCGTGGCTGCACGCCCTGAGCGCCGCGGCGACCGGGAGCCGTCGAGACACAGTTCCAAGGCGGTCGTATTGCCCTCGAGCGCGAGCTCGACGGCCTTGCGGGTCAGGGCTTGCGCCTCACCGTCGAGCGCGTGCTGAATGGCCTGGGCAGAGCGGTTTCGCGACCCGCGCGGGGCCCGGCGGGATTGCCGGACCGCCCCTTCTCGAACGGCCGCCCCCGCTGTTTTTGCTGTTCTTCCATGAAATTTACAGCCACTGGTAATGTTTTCTCCGCAGAAATCCTTGAGTTCGCGCCGGGCCGCGCGAAAAAAACAGCGGCGCTGTTTGCTGTTTCCCGCTGTTTTCGCTGTTATAGGCTCGCTCTCGTGCATATAAAAGCAATAAGTCCATTAATACATAATATCTCCTCAGCAAAGAAAAAGCAAGCAATAATTTAAATCTGGCAACGAATCAGTGCAGGGCGGACTAGCCATAGCGGTTAGCCGTAGTGGCAAGCCATGATCTCTGCCCGTTGATCCTGCCCGTTGCCGCGAATGCGAGACGCGATGTGATGATCCCCCACGCGCCTCGACCACCAGCCCGCAAGATAACTGCGTAATGGCACCTGTTCTCGATGCCGAACAGTTTTCGTCCGACATCATACGGGCGAGAAAACTCCCTGCAGTGTGAGCCAACTCACACATGTTCCTCTAATTTTAGATTATTGGATTTAGCACGGATCAAGCGGCTGACGCGGGAGATGTTGACGTTTTAGGAGTCAACGCGATGTCTTACGATTTGCAGGCCGAGGGCTTCAATGGTGTCAGTATACAGACATCAGTCGTTGCGGGGCACGATTGGGATTCGCACACAGTAGAAGGCCTGGGTTCCCCGGCTTCCACAGTGTTGTTCGTATCCGGGCTTGCGCCCGATAGAGCATCGCCCGCCAATATCGATGCGATCACCGGCCGGGGTCGTCTTTTCGGAAACGGATTGACCGGGTGGGGTGGCGACCAAGGAGGTTCCGGTGTCATCGGAGTCGCCGGGGGCGTCATCCCCGTTGACATCGGGCTTGAGCCCGTCACCGGTCAGCAAGCCGGCGTGTATGGGACGGGCGCCGTCGACGCGTTTAATACGCCTGCGGTGGGAGTGATCGGGCAAGGAGGGCCAACGAGGGCGGGCGTCGTGGGCCAAGGTGGGAGCGGGAGTGAGGGTGTTGTCGGCCAAGCCGGTACCGGCAACGCCGACGGCGTGCGAGGTTTCGGCACCGGAGATTTTTCGGGTGTCGCGGGCTTCGGCGACCCGGCAGGTAATGGCACCGGGGTGTACGGCCAGGGTAATGGGCGTTTCGCCCAGGGGGTAAGGGGCATTGGCGGCGGCGGTGCCAATACCGCCCCCATTGATGCGGCCGGGGTTTACGGCCAAGCCGGGTCCGGCAATGCATACGGTGTGGAGGGACGCGGCAGCGGCCAGTTTGCGGGTGTAGCCGGGTTCGGCCCTAATAGCGAAAATAGCAGCCCCGTCAGTCCTGCAGGAGTTTTCGGCCAAGCCGGTCCCGGCAATGCCAATGGCGTTGAAGGCCGTGGCAGCGGGAACTTCGCGGGGGTGGCGGGGTTCGGCGATGCCACCAACACCGCCAATAGCGGCATCGGAGTGTTCGCGGTAGGCGGCGCGCCGCAGCCACTCTCCGGTAATTTCGGCGGTCCCGGTGTTTATGCGGTCGGCAACGGCGGTCCCGCGTATACCCAGCTCAATCAGTCGGTCGGGGTTTACGGCGTAGGAGGCGCGGGCGATGCGCCTGGCGTTCTGGGCCAAGGCGGAACCACAGCCGCCGATGGTATGCAGGGCTCCTCGGGCTCCGGGAACGGAATTTTCGGTCAATCGGGCAGCGGCGTGGGAGTGCGAGCCGAATCCGGTAGCGCCACGGGTTTAGTTGCTCGGGGGGTCACCGGGCTGATCGCTAGCACGCTTGCTCAAAACGGCATCGCTGGCCAGTTCAACGGGAATGTCGCCGTGGGCGGGAGCTTGACGGTTGCCGGCGCGATCTCGATGGCCGTGACCTTCCCCGACGGGTCAGATCGGCGGCTCTACTCTATGGAAAGCCCAGAGAGCTGGCTCGAAGATTTTGGCTTCGGCGAATTGTCCAACGGCGAGGCCGAGGTGCGGCTCGACCCGGGCTTCGGGTCAGTGGTGAACGGCGACGCCTATCACGTCTTCATCACCGAATACGGCGACAACAATGCGCTCTATGTCGCTGAACGCAGCGGCGCGAGCTTTCTGGTGCGCGCCAAGGGCGCGAAAGCAAACGGCTCGTCAGCTATCGGGTGGTCGCGAAGCGCAAAGACATCACTGCTCCGCGCTTTGATAAGGTGGATCTACCATCGGTAGGCGGATGAGGGGCCAACTTCGTGGCCTGACGGGCGGTAGCAAGCGCGCGATTGGTCGGCGGACGTTGAGTGAGGCTGTAGGAGGCTTGAAATGAGCGACATAACACCGGGCGTAACGAACAACGTGCCGATTGGCACCGATGTGTTTGGCGACACCCTTAATCCCACTACAATCGTTAACTATGTCCTTCTTGTCAGGACATCGGTAGCCGCGACCATCGGCATTAACGCTGTTGGCGGTCCGGCGAACCCGGAATTTCCGGGGCAACCGCAACCGCCCGGGCCGGGAGTTATTGGTCAAGCTGGGGCTGGAGGCGATGCTGATGGCGTACGGGGCAATGGCAGCGGAAGCTTCTCGGGCGTAGCAGGCTTCGCCGATTCTGGCGCTACCGCCAATAGTGGTATCGGAGTGTTTGGTAAGGGCGGCGGTCCCCAGCAACCACTTCCTGGTCAGCCACCCCAGGCGGGTGGTCCCGGAGTTCGCGGATCCGGAGGGAGCAACGAATTTGGGAACGACGCTAACGGTGTGGAAGGCTTTGGCAGCGGCAGCTTCTCGGGCGTGGCAGGCTTCGCCGATTCTGGCGCTACCGCCAATAGTGGTATCGGGGTGTTTGGTCAGGGCGGGGGCCCCAAGCAACCAACTCCTGGCCAGCCGCCTCAGGCGGGTGGTCCGGGAGTTCGGGGAATCGGAGGGAACAACGAATTTGGGAACGACGCTAACGGTGTGGAGGGCTTTGGCGGCGGCAGCTTCTCCGGTGTGGCGGGGTTTGGCGATCCAGAAGGTAGCGGCACCGGCGTGTTTGGCGCAGGCAGAGGTGTTGCCGCTCCGGGCGTCAGGGGCATAGGTGCTGGCGGCCCCAATTCGGTTCCGGGCGATCCGTGCGGAGTCTACGGCCAAGCTGGGAAAGGCACTGCCAATGGCGTTGAGGGCCACGGCAGTCTCGAAGGCGCAGGGGTAGCGGGCTTCGGCGACCCGTCGGGCACCGGCCCGGGAGTCGTGGGCACAGGCCGTGGCTCGGGCGCTTCGGGCGTCAACGGCATTGGGGCTGGCGGTGTCGATACGGTTTCGATCAGTGCGTGCGGGGTCTACGGACAAGCAGGGAGCGGGAATTCCAACGGCGTGGAGGGTCGTGGCAGCGGAAACTTCGCCGGGGTGGCGGGGTTCGGCGATGTGAGCCTTAGAGCCGCCGGCGGCATCGGCGTATTCGCGGTCGGCGGCGCGCCAGCGCCAGCTTCCGGCCAGCTGGGCGGTCCGGGCGTTTACGCGGTGGGTTTCGGAGGTCCCGGATACACGCCTCTCAACCAAACGGCGGGTGTTTACGGCATAGGTGGGGCCGGTAATGGCCCCGGTATTTTGGGCCAAGGCGGAAGCACCGCCGCCGACGGCGTGCAAGGCTCATCAGGCTCCAGGAACGGCGTCTTTGGTGAATCTAGCTCCGGGAACGGAATTAACGGTCAATCGGCCGACGGCATCGGAGTGCTGGCCCAGTCAGCCAGCGGAACGGGGCTTGTCGCCCAAGGACAACTTTTTGGGCTGCGCGCCAACGCTACAGCTCCCCCGTTCACCGCCGGTCAATTCGACGGGAACGTCACCGTGAGCGGGCACTTGACAATTGGCGGGGTTAAATTGGCAGCCGTGACCTTCCCCGACGGGTCAGATCGGCGGCTCTACTCTCTGGAAAGCCCAGAGAGCTGGCTCGAAGATTTTGGATTCGGCGAATTGTCCAACGGCGAGGCCGAGGTGCGGCTCGACCCAGGCTTCAGGTCGGTGGTGAACGGCAACGCCTATCACGTCTTCGTCACCGAATACGGTGACAACAATGCACTCTACGTCGCCGAGCGCAGCGGCACGAGCTTTCTGGTCCGCGCCAAGGGCTCGCAAGCAAACGGCGCCTTCAGTTATCGGGTGGTCGCAAAGCGCAAAGACATCACCGCTTCGCGCTTCCACAAGGTCGAGCTGCCATCGGATAGGCCCGCCCCATAGCGGTAATGCCTTCGAACCGGGATCACGGGATCTCGTAGACTGCGACCTCGTCGGCGATGCCGCGCAAGGCGCGGCTCTGGGCAGTCGGGGTGAGGCCGCTGGTTTCGAGCAAATTCGAGGCCTGTGGATCGGCAACGACGCTTCCCGTCGCCAAGATCGCACGTGAATCGGCGAGCGCCTGAACGCGCGCGGCGATATTCACGGTCGTCCCGAAATAGTCCTGGCGGTCGTTGAGCACGACCGCCAGGCACGGGCCTTCGTGGATGCCGATCTTCAACAGCAGCTCTTCGCGGCTGCGCCCGTCGTGAAACCCGCACACGATTTGCAGATCAAAATTTTCGCATCCGGTACCGCCGCGGGAGAAAGATTCTCTCTGCTCGCGGCAAAAAATCCGCGGCGAATATCCTCTTTCCACGCCGTTGCAGGTACCAAACGAGAACCGGAACCGGGTGTTCACCGGGGCTTAAGCAATATCGCGGATCGTGCGCCGCGCGAAATTCACACCGGAGCGGCATCGTGATTGGCTGGGCGCTGCGCTGGGCATTCCTGTGCTGCGCCTTCGTCCTTCTCTGGGTCGAGATCGTGGGTGGAGGCGCGTCATTGCTGTCCGAGCGCGCCGCGCCGCCGGCCGCGCCTGCGGGCCCCGTTTCCAATACGATCGTGTACACGGCAGGCGCGAGCGGCCATGTCATCGTCGACGCCGCGATCAACGGCGCTCCTGTCCGGCTACTTGTCGATACCGGCGCCAGCCTCGTCACTCTGACCCTCGCGGACGCGCGCGCCGCCGGCATCGATCCCGATCACCTCGCATTCAGCGCCCGGGTCAATACGGCAAACGGCGCCGCGCGCATTGCGCCGGTGACGCTGCGCGAAATTCGCATCGATCAGTTGTCGGTCTATGATGTTCCCGCCGCCGTTCTGCAAAACCTCAACGTCTCGCTGCTCGGCATGAGCTTCCTCACACGGCTCCAAAGTTACGAGATGCGCGAAGGCAAGCTCACAATCACTTGGTAGGTGCTGATCACCAGCGGCGAAGACTGCTCGTAACGGCCCTTCGGCTGGAATGGCTGACCCTTGTGTGGATGACGGTGGAGGCCACCGTGGCGGTGGCTTCGGGGATCGCGGCGCACAGTATCAGCCTCACCGCATTTGGCCTCGACAGCCTCATCGAACTCGCCTCCTCCAGTGTCTTGATCTGGCGCCTGTCGAGCGAGCTGAGGTTCGGCCATGCGGCGTCCATGGCAGCCGAACGGATCGCCCGGCGCGTCGCCGGTGGGTTGCTGTTTGCTCTCGCCGCCTATGTCGTAGCGGCCGCAGGCTGGAGCCTGTGGCGCAGCGAAGGTCAGGTATTCTCCTGGCCCGGGTTGGTTGTCGCGATACTGGCGATGCCGGTGATGGGGCTGCTGGCGCGCCATAAACTCGCGCTGGCCGACCGCCTCGGCAGCGCGGCGTTGCGCGCCGATGCCGCCGAGTCGCTTGCATGCCTTTGGCTGTCCGGCGCCGTCGCGATCGGCCTCGCGGCCCAGCTCGTCTTTGGCTTCTGGTGGGTCGACGCGGTGACCTCGCTCGCGATCGTCTGGTTCCTTGTCAAGGAAGGCTGCGAGGCCTGGGGGACTGAGAAGGAGGAGTGAGCATCTGTGCCCAGCCGGGGTTTCATTTAAAGGTTAACGGGAGGACTTGACAAGGACTGTGAAAGATTTGTCAGAATGCAGAGCGTTTTTAGCGCGGCGTTGCGGCATGCGATCTTTACGGAGTGGTTCGGGAAGGAAGGGCCGCGACGGTGCGCTAAAAACGGATTGGACTAAACCGTGGCACGGTGGGTGCCAGCTATGGGGATCGAATGGCGCCGGTGATGGTGAGCCGGGGCTCTCGAGCGGGGCGAAGCGCGAGGCTCTGTGGGGCGAACAGCCATAATGGAATGCGCGCCGGGTTGGCGCTGTGCCGGTGCTGGGACACGGCGAGTGCGCGACGCGTTGCCGATCGGTTCGGCAGCAAGGTCCTCCGGTGGCTTGGTCGCGGCAAGCGGTCCGTCGGAGGCATTGGGGGCGTCAGCGGGCGTCATGAAGTGTCGTAGATCGGGCGGCATGGTTTGGTGGGCTTGAGCCCTTCGATGATGACCATGCGCCCGCGCTGACAGGCAGGGCACTCTGTCAAGGAAGCACCCGTGAGTTCCTGGTATTGGTCGCGATAGCCCCCGGCGGCGTGGTCGTCCGGCGGGTCCGGCTGCGGCATGGCGAGAAGTTGACGACACCGAGCGAGCTTTTGCTCGCGGTAGCGATTGGCCAGGACGCCATAGTAGCGAATGCGCTGAAAGCCCTCGGGCAGAACGTGTAGCAGGAACCGGCGAATGAACTCGCCGGCGGCGAGCGTCATCGTCTTCTGCCGGTTGCCATTGCGATAATCCCTCCAATGGAAGCGGACTTTACCCTCGTCGATGCCAAGAAGGCGGTTATTGGAGATGGCGACACGATGGGTGTATCGCGCGACGTAAGCCAAGACCTGTTCGGGGCCAGCGAAGGGCGGTTTGGCGTAGACCCACCACTCTGCCTTCGGGCGGGAGCGAGGTAGCGCTGAAAGGCGCGGCGCTCGCGGAGCGGCTCCAAGCGCCCGTAGAAGGTCAGCTTATTGGCGTCGAAGGCCTTCTCCAGAGAGGCCAGGAACAGTCGGCGGAAGTGACGAGCGAGCACGCGCACGGGCAGAAAGAAGGTCGTCCGGCAGGCGATCCAACGGCTGCCGTCGCCAGAAAGACCGCCACCGGCGAGGACGCAATGCAGGTGGGGATGATGAAGCAGCGTCTGCCCCCAAGTGTGGAGGACCGTGAAGAAGCCGAGCTCTGCGCCGAGATGCTTGGGATCGGCGGCGATGGTGCGCAGGGTTTCGGCGGCGGCATGGAACAGGATGTCGTAGACCGGTCCCTTGTTGTAATGGGCGATGGCGGCGATCTGTTGCGGCACGGTGAAGACGACGTGGAAGTAAGGCACGGCGAGGAGCTCGGCTCGTCGGTGCTCAAGCCACTCGGCCCGCGCCAGCGACTGGCACTTTGGGCAGTGGCGATTGCGGCACGAGTTGTAAGAGACGCGTTGGTGGCCGCAGGTATCGCATTGCTCGACGTGGCCGCCGAGCGCGGCCGTGCGACACTGCTCGATCGCCGTCATGACGCGACGCTGCGCCGTCGATAGCGAGCAGTCGTGCTGTTGACGATAGGCGTCACCGTAGCGGCGGAACACGTCCGCCACTTCCGCCGCCCCGCGGGGCATCAGGGTCGCTTAGCCCTGGTCAGGCGGGTTCGGCTCGGCGGGAGGCGACGGGTCTGGCAGGTCGAGGGGGCTGGTGGCGGCGCAGACCGTGGCCGCCGCAATTTGCAAGTATCGCGCGGTGGTGCTCAGGCTACGATGGCCGAGAAGCAGCTGAATAGTCCGCAGGTCGGTGCCTGCTTCGAGCAGGTGAACCGCGAAGGCATGGCGTAGCGAATGAGGGCTGATGGGTTTGCAGATGCCGCCACAAAGACGCGCCTTTCGGCAGGCATGCTCAACGGCGTGTGTGGTGATCGGTCGGCCGAGATACCCGGGGAAGAGCCACTCCTTCGGCCGCCCAATCCGCCAATAGTCACGCAGCGTGTCGAGCAGTTTCGGCGAGAGCATGACGTAGCGGTCCTTGTGGCCTTTGCCCTGGGCCACCCGGATCACCATCCGCTGGTTGTCGAGCGAGCTGGTCTTCAGGCGAACGGCTTCGGAGATGCGCAAGCCGGCGGCGTAGCAGGTCGTCAGGATCGCCTGGTGTTTGAGGTCTTCGACGCAGCCAAGAAAATGGAGAACCTCCGCTCGGCTGAGAACGACCGGCAACTTCTTGGGCTGCTTGGGAGCCGGGATGTTCGCATCCAAGTTCCAGCCTCTCTTGAGGGTAACATTGTAGAGGAAGCGAAGGGCGGCAGTAGTAACGACGATCGAACTCGGCGCCAGCTTCCGTTGGTTCGTCAAGAATAGCTGATAATCCCGTATTTCTTCTGGACCCAGCAGCTCCGGCGACTTACGAAAGTGGCGGGCGAACAGGGAGATATGCAAAATATACGTAGCCTGGGTGTGCGGCGCCAAGTTCCGCACCTGCATGTCCTCGATCATGCGTTGCCGAAGGAGGGTCATCGAAAGCTCCTGTGCGAGATGGAATGGGCTGCACATGCAGCCACCCCAGGCTCTCGCAAACGGAGCCTCTCAGGGGCCCGAACTGTCAGCTCACGAGCCGAACGATGCCTCTACCCACCGTCTTCTCGTTGATGCTGCTCTCTACCGCGAAGCGGTTTAGTCCAATGGCGCTTATGCGACTTTACGAGCCGCGCCCGGACGTGCAACAACCACAACATCTAGTGGTCAGACTCGTTCAGAAGATTCACCCGGTTCTGCCCTTATTGTCTTCCCGGCGAAGGCCGGGACCCATGTCAGCCACGGGCTTCGCCGGTGTGACGAGATTGTTGGTGTCAGCGCTCGCCCAGCGATCGACGGACTGCGCGTGCCGGCGCGCTGATATGGTTAGGTTTTGCGGCAAATATTCTGCTCAGCTTGCTCGCAC
>JAFAHH010000114.1 GCA_019237355.1 Acetobacteraceae bacterium
TGAGAGAGCAGATCGCGCTTGAGATTGGCCTTCCGCCAGCAAATCTCGGACAGATTGCCCTAGGCTGATCGCGCGCTCACGCCGGCCGCGCCGCGCGCAACTTCGGCCCCGGCGTGCAACACGCACAGCTCGCCATCCGATATGATCACGCTCACCACGCTGCCGATCAGGCGCCAGGGTACCCTGTATCGATTGGTATCGATCTCAATGCAGCTATTGTGGTGATCAACCAACCCCGGGCGTTGTCGAATACGGTTTCTTCCGTAACGCCGCCAAAATGGCAGAACGCTCCCTCCATTCCATCAAGCCACGCCGATTGCCGCTCGTGCCGGAAGGCCCGGACGTAAATCCGCCGCGAATAGCCAACCGTCGCTACCTCGATCCCGCCTCCGTGAACCGGCAGATCGGCCGCATCCTCCACGGAACCAGCGTGCCGCCGCCCGATTCGTCGTTTCTCTGGAGCCGGATCTTGCCCGGCCGGCTTCCGCTTACTGGTGACCTACAACGCCGCATTCGACACCTGGGCCGCCGTCTCCGAGGGCGCCTATCTCCGGCGCCCCGGCCAACATGCGCGCCATCGATGGATCAGAGAGCGTGTATGTTTGCACCAGGTCCAGGTGCGTCCCGCCGAGCGCGTCGGCGAAGGCGAGTTCGGTATAGGCGCGGAATAGCTTTTCCCAGCACCGTCCGTGACGTGCATATGGGTAACGAGCGTTATGTACGGAGCAACCTCGATAAATGTACCGCGGATCCAGTGCGCCTCGGCGGCGGGCGAGCGCATACAGACCTCGAACGGGCCGCCTACGCGCATCTGCATCGTGGCTTCAGAAACGGTGAATGTCTCCGGGCTGAACCAGCGCCTCACGTGATCGGCAGAACCCCAGCCCTCGAACACCGTCTTACGCGGGGCGTGTAACACACGGGAGGGCCTGAGCGGCGGCGGTTGCTGCAATGTCATCTCCTGGTTCACGTCAACCGGCTAAGCCATCGCCATCTCCTGCGCTTTCCAGCATTCTGAGGTACTCGCCCAACCGGCCCATGCGGTGCTCCCATTCGCTCCGCCGGGCGCTGATCCATCGCTCGGCCTCCTGAGGCCTCGGGCGCAGTAGCGCACCTGCGCACCCGGCCGACCTTTTCCGAACGAATCAGGCCCGCCGCCTTCAATGCGCCGAGATGCTGCATGGCCTCGGCAGCGGCTGGGCCAGTTCACTGACCGGCGCGGGCAGGCGGCTCTTTCGCGAGCTCGAGAAGCCCGCGGATATGCTCGGCCTGCTCGCTGCTCGTGAGCCCGATCCCGCGACTTACCGGGTCCCAAACGTATTGCTGCGCGCCGTCCTCACTCGTCGCCCCAAACTCGATGCGGGCAATGGGCGCGGGGTTGTCGCGAGCATAGAGCAGCAGGATGATCGCCGGCCGTGCAAGCCGGTATTTTTCGAGTTCCTCATCGGACGCGTCAGACGCGAAGTCCCTTCCTATTTTCCGGGCTTCAGCCCGATCCAGCGCCGCAAGCTCCGCCGCGATCAGCGGTGCCCGAACCGGGTCCGCGACATGCGCATCAGCCGGACTCACATGCGTGTGCTGTCCGAAATGGTGGAACCAGAGCCCCGCATTATCCCGCTCAAATCGCGCGAGCTGACCCTCAGCGACGATTTCCACCGCCCAAATCTGAGCAATTGGAGCTGATAGCAGAAACGAGCCTTGCGCAAGCCGCTCCGCCCGCGCGGCGGCAAGCCGCCATTCGCCTCCGACATGGCGCGGAAGCAGGTAAATGCCGGGCCGGCCCGCGGCCTCCACATATTGCGTTATGTCGGCAGGATTGGTCGCACCGAACGACACGCGCGCGAGTTCGCGGCCCTGTTTTGCGAGCGCTACGGTCAGCTCCGGCGGGTCCAGACCGAAAGCAGCCAAGTCCCCAGGCCGATACTGATCCGGAGCGAGGATGCGCAAAGGCGCGGACACGTTCAGGAAGCGCAGCCCGGTCTCGATTTGCTTCGAGATCTCGCCGCCACCCGCATTGTCTCGCCCCCCGCTCAGCCACCCGTCGGGCCCTCGATGAAACGTAATCTCACCGCTGCGCGTGGTAACCTCGACCGTATCGACGGCCTCTGACGGGGTTGCAATAATGCCATTCGGTGCAAAGTGCTCCAGCCCGGCATGGCCCGGCCACCGGCCGGTCATGGACAGACCGGCAATTATTGCAACCATTCCAGCGGCAACCGAAGCAACCGCGAAGTTCGCCGCAATCCGCCTCATCTGCGCCGCCACCAAACCGCGGCGCCGATTAGCATGACGCTGAGCGGCAGAAGCACTTCAACCGCCAAGAACACGGCCTGGATCTGGTGGTGCGTAAGCAGAATCTGTGGCAGGCTGAACCGTTGCGGCTGAATGGTTGGCGTATCGATGTCGCCGGAAAGCCAGCGGATCATCGAAGCCGCCAGTTCGCCGTTAGAGACCACGGGAAAATACTCGTTCTCGGCAAAGGTACTATTGCCGGTGACAATCATGCGAAATGGCGCATCGCTCGCTGATCCGGGCCAGCTGCCCTCCAGCGCGGCCGCAAGCACCATCGGCCCCGGCGCGCTTTCTTCATCGCCCCCTGGCCGTCCGGCATCCTGGCGATGGCTGTCTTTGCTGCTGACAACCAAGGGCAAGGCGCGTACCGCCTCCGGAAGCCGTCGGAGATGTACCGAGCGGGCGCGCGGAAACACGGTCATCGCGATCCGGTCGGTGACCGGATGCTTCGGATAATATGGAACGGCAATCTTCTCCGGCTCGGTTCCGTAGTGGTTCAGCGGATCGAGGACGATACCGCCCTCGATTGAGATTCCAACCCGGCTAAGCAGATCCTCTAGTCCGTGCGGTATCGGCGCGGTGCTGTCCGCCATAACCAAGAGGCGGCCGCCGCGGGCAAGATACGCAGCGAAGGTCGCATCCTCGCCGGGGGCCCAGTCTCGGCGCGGCCCGATCTCCACGACCACGGAGCATTCGTCAGGTATCGAGGCCAAGGTCGCAGGCGTGATTGGCTTGTCCGCATAGCCGAAAGCCCCAAGCGCAAGCCGGAGCCGGTCTAACCCGTCGGCCGTGCCCACCACGATTTCGCCCGCGCCGCGGAGGTTCTCTTGCGTCGTTTCAACATGTGTATAGTGAACGTGCGGGGGCAGGGTTTCATACGGCTCGCCGTGGCCGGTGACGAAGCAGGATATTTCCTGCCGCTCGTTGAGCGCCCGGAGCATCCCAAAGGCCACTTGGTGCAGATCGACCGTGTTCTCGACTTGGACCCGGCGATCGCCCGACTCAATCAGGGCCGTGTTGTAAGCCCGAACCCCACGGGCGCGCGCCTCGGCCGGGTTCCGGTCAAGATCAACGGTCTTGAACCGGAAATGCGGGTTCTCGCGCGCAAGTACTGAAAGCGCCCCCTGCGCAGCTTGCGCAGTCTCGTCCGCCTCGTTATAGAAATAGGTCAGCGACAGGTCTCGATGGAGCGCGTTCACGACCTGAGACAGCTCAGCCGGCGCGGTAAACCGGGCTTCGCGCGTCATATCGAAATGAACGTCGTGGCGGTATAGCGCGACGTTCGCGAGGACGGCCATGCCGCAGCCGAGCGCTGCAACGCCGAACCGCAACAAACGGCTGCCAACGGAATCGCCGGCCCGCAACGGCAGCCGCAACGCAAGCGAAAGCAGCAGCAGCAGGGCCGCGCACCAGGCGCCGAAAAACAGTGTGTCGGCCAGCGCCGTATCCGATCCGGCCAAAATGCCGAGCACCGCGAGACTCAGCGCACCGCCCAGCAGACTCGCTTCGAACCACGCGCGCGGGCCCCGCCGGATCAAACTTGTGGCCATCAGCGGCGCGCCAGCGCCCAGACGCTAAGGAAAATCCCGAGCAGGGCGATGCTAATGAAATACCCGGCATCCGACAGATAGAGCGAACCTGTTACGAATGGTTTGAAATGCACCGAAAGCGACAGGTTGACGACCAGAGCATTGAACGGATCAGGCAGGATGTAGCCGAACTGGTCGATAATCCATAGCAGCAGAAAAATGCTCAGCGACAAGAGCGCGGCCACTACCTGATTGCGGGCAATGCATGAGGCCGTCAACCCCGCCGCGACCAGCGCGGCCCCGAGCAGCAACAGGCCCAAATACCCGCTGTAAATCGGCCCCCAATCCGGCTCGCCGAAGATGGCGAGCACGATTGCATAGGATAATGAGAGAACCAGCATAAGGACGACCAGGCTCAAGCTGGCGACATACTTGGCAAGCACGATTTGAGTCTCGCTCACCGGCGCCGAAAGCAGAGTTTCGAGCGTGCGCAGGTTCCGCTCCTCGGCGACCAGCCGCATGGTAATCACCGGGATGGTAAGCAAGAACATTACAAAGATCTGGAAGAACAGGTGCACGAGGTCCGACACGTGCGTCATGAACAGCGTGAGGCAGAAGCTGTATCCCATGAGGAGCAGGAACACCGTCAGCACCACATAGGCTATCGGCGAGGTGAAGAGCGCCTGCTCTTCCTTCCGCACCAGCGCGGCAAAGACCTTCATGCGGCTACCCGGTCCGGAAGCGCCTGGCGCGCGGCGAGATCAAGGAATACAGATTCGAGGTCGGGCGCCACGGTCGCGAGCTCCTCAAGAGGCAGCCCCATCCTGGATACCGAGGCCGCGACCCCCGGGGCGATGTTCTGGCCGGGTTCGGCGGTTATTAAATATGTTCCTCGTTCGTTACAGACCGCCGCCGCCACGCCGGGGACGGACCGAAGACAGGCGACCACTTGCTGGGACTCCCCGCCAACCCGGAGGCGCAGCCGGGAAGGGCCTTTCACCTCGCGCAAGGCATCGTCGGTCAGAAGCCGCCCCTCCACCAGGATCATCACCCGGCTCGCGACCTTTTCGATCTCGGAGAGAACATGCGAGGCGACGAGAATCGTCCGGCTGCCCGCAAGCGACCGGATCAGCTCACGCACGGCCACCACCTGGAACGCGTCTAGCGCATTCGTGGGCTCGTCGAAGATCAGCACTCTCGGATCGCAGAGCAGCGCCTGGGCGATGGCCACGCGCTGGCGGTAGCCCCGCGAAAGCTTCCCGATAAGCAACCGCATCACCGGCCCAAGCGCGAGCTGTTCCGCCACCCCACTGGCCGCGCATCGGGCAGCGACACCGCCAAGTCCTTTGATCCGGGCCATGAAATCGAGGAACTCGGATACCCGCATCCATTCATAAAGCGGCGCGTCTTCGGGCACGTAGCCCACCCGGCGGCGCACCTCGATCGATTCCGAGACTACGTCCAATCCATCGACGCGAGCCGTGCCTCCGGAGGGCGCCAGGTAACCGGTTATCAGCCGCAAGAGCGTGCTCTTGCCCGAGCCGTTCGGCCCGAGCAGGCCGACCACTTCGCGTGGAGCAATGGTGAAGGACACCCCGCGCAACGCGACCCGCGGCCCATAGCGCTTGACCAGTCGATCGGCCTCGATGATTGGCGCTGGTCGCGGGCCGGCGAGCTCAAGCACCGGCCCGGACGCATCAGTCATAATATTCAGGCGCGTGTTTGTGGGCTTTGAAAGTGTCCGGGTCGTGCGCAAAGATCACGTCGCCGTTTTCGGTATCCATGATTCGGCGGATCCAGCTATAGGCGTCCAATATCCCGGACGGGCTGTAGGCATTGCCGATCCCGGGAAGCAGGTTCTTATCGAGGTTCTCCCTCAGATAGCACGCGTCGCTGGTCAGCACGACGGTGCCTGTCTTCGGCAAGCGCACCACCATCATCTCGCTTCCCGGCGTGTGCGAAACCGCGCGATGGATATAGATGCTGCCATCCCCGAACAGGTCGAGATCACCATTAAGCTCGATCACCCTCTGTCTGGCCGGCATGTCCTGGCCAACGGGCGAGCGCAGGGAAGAAAAGTCGCTGGTGATGTAGGATGTGGCAAACCCCGGCGCGGGCCAGAAGGCGGCCCGGATTTCATCGCGCTGATACACGATGGTGGAGTTCGGGAACTTGCCGATATTCCCCGCGTGGTCGAGATGGAAATGCCCCAGCACCACGAATTTCACGTCATCCGGTTTGATCCCGATTTTTCCGAGTTGCGCGTCGATCGCGACATCCGGCGTGCGATCCGGGTTGAGCGCTTGCGTCAACGGACCCCAGTAGCTCGGATCGGTGATCAGGCGGTCATTGTTCCCCGTATCAAACAGCACGTTACCCTTCGGGTGCTTGATCAGGAAGAACGCGACCGGGACCTCCATCTTGCCGCTGGAGCCGTTCTGCAGGATGGACTTGTCGAGGTGGAGGTGGCCCGAGGAGAAGACGTAGAGCTGCATCCCCTGGGGAGACTCCGCGCGCGCGCCGGCCATGGCCCCGAACATCAATGAGGCGCCCAGCACCGAGCCAAGCAAGAGCGATCTCATTCTCATCGAACTCCTCCCCATTTCGTTTGCTCTATCATTGGCCTTCCAGCAGACGGGGCTTCGAGCCTCTCCTGAGCCTCAGCGTCGCCTGGAGCGCAAGAATACTAGACGGTTCGAATCTCGTTAATCAAGAATTGTCGTCCCTCCACACCGCACGCGCGGCACGCAGCGGCTCCTGCCGACAGCGAAAAGGGTCCACAGTTTCTGACCCGGAACATATTGGGCGCGCGAAAGCCGGGGCGCTCAGCCCGGGGCAGGCGGCGCCACCGGCGGGTCGATCCCCGCGGCGGCCGGGTCTCCATCGCGCGAGCGCGATGGGGCTCGGGCCGACGCCCTCACCTCATCAGGTGGCGCCAGAACGGGCGCCCAGGGCGGAGCCGCCGGGGAAGCCGGTGGAATAGCCCGCGCAGGGCAGGACAGTGCAACAGCCCGGGTCGCCGACCCATCCGGCTGCCCCTCAGAATCGGCAAGACCAGCAGCGGATGCGGAACGCCGGCGCTGCTTGGCGGCCATCTCCGGACCCAGCCGGATTGCCAGCATCCGGCACAACGGCCGCAGGATCCGTCCCGCTTGTGGCACGTCCGCCAGCAATGCCGCCATCTCCGGGTCGGCCAGCAAATGCTGCACCTGCCCGCCATAGGCCGCCGCCCCCGGCACCAGCCGGATCAGCCAACCAACCCGATCGGGCAGCCGAAACGGCTGCGGCAGGCCCTCCAGCCGGGGCAATTCAAAATCGCCCCCAGCCGGCACGCGCGGCGCCGGGGCGGAGGGAAGCCGGCCGGAGCGAACCGCCGCTACCAGGGCCTCAAACCGCGAACCCAAGCGGCCCAGCCGCGTCCACGCCAGAAAAAGCAGCGGCACAGCCGACCGGTCCTTCGCCATATGCGCGGCGATCACCCCGCGTAGCCCGGCTATGATGAGGGCCAGGCGATCCGAAAGGCCGGTTGGGCGGGGATGAGGGGTCCAGGGCACGAACGGGACAAGAACATAATCCAAGGTTGCATGTCAAGATAGACTTTCGCCGGAATTGCCGATGAGGCCGCACGCCTCTCGCCTTGTTGATTCGCCCTGATGTAACCAAGGCTACATAGTCGTGAAGCGGTTTCCGTTAAAAGCTCGCGCCACACAATTACGGAGAGGTATCACCCATGGTGTTGAATTCGCTCTTCCGGGGTGCAATCAAGGTCCTGCTATTCGAGCTGGTCGAGCACGTGATCTTTCCCGTGCTCGCGGTAAGGCTCTGGAAAATGTTTGCCGCCTAGCAAAGCTAGCTCGCCGCGGAACGAGCGCAATCCAACAAAGCTGATGTCTCCGGTCCAAGGGGGGCGTCCGGCATGGCGCTGCGAAGCGTGCCGACGCAATGCGAAGCGTAACAAACTCGTAACAAATAACGCCAACTTGGCGGCGACGGACTGGAGCGGATCTCGTTACGATTGGTGATTACCTGCATGTCGGCACGGCCCAAAACGGGACGGACACCACGATTTCGATAACTCCGAACGAGGCCAGCAGCGCCAGTTTCACCATCGCGGTGATGCATGGCGGAGCGCAGCAGGGCGCGATCCATGCGTTGTATGCGAATGCGATTAAAGCTTCGTCGCAGCCACGACGATCAACTCACGAACCTGAACCTGACCGGATTGCCGGGCGGACCACGAACGCATTACTCCCGAAAGGCCCCCGATGGGCGATGAGTCCTGCGGCGATGTTCGTTGACCTTGCAGTTTGACCGATATTCTAGTTAGGCTGTAGCAGAGCAGGCCGCGATGCCCATTCGCGACCGCACCAATGGCGAAGTTCGAGAAGCTCCGCGTCCAGGAGAAGCCGGAATTGCCTGTGCTGCCGCTGAGGCGGGCACAGCTGAATTGGCCGGTCGCGCGCGCGAAAGAGAGTTGGAGGCCCTGTCCGCTTAGGTGCGGTGAGCCGCGGCAACGGTTTGCACCCTATAACACGATATCATTCGATAGAGTTGGAAATGCATACTCAGGCGAGCGCCCGCTTAGGCTCTCTCCGGTTTACCGAGGCACCAAAGCACCGCCAGCGACTCCGGTTCGGGTTCTGGATCGCACTTTGCGCCGTTCTGATAACATCAGCTATGATAATAATTCCGCGGCTTGCCGCTCTCGTTGCGCCAATCCTGCCGCTCGCCGCATCACAAACGCTGGCCGCCAGTGCGCTCACGGTGCTTGCCGGCCTGTGCAGCGCTTTGCTGGTGGCGGAAGCAAGGGCGCGCACGCTCGAGGCTGAACGGCTGTTCGATGCCGGAGCAATGTCGTTCCGCCATCCCGCCAGCGAACTCGGCAGCCTAGAGCTCGCGGGCCGGCTTGGCAGTCAGTCATTGGAAGGCGAGGTCAAGCGCGAGACCCGGGCGGAGGCTCTCAAGCAAGCGGCCTTACCAGCGGGGTACTTGCAGCTTGCGGCAGTCCTGGTCCTCTCCATCACTGCCGCCGGGGCGGCGTGGTCATCCCTCCGAACCAGGCTCACCGCTGGAGATCTGGCAAGTCCCGTTGCGCTTTCAATCGGGTTGGGTGCACTCCTTCTCTGTTTTCCGTTAATGCTGGTGGAGCGCCAACTAAACGCCACTTCGAAGGATGAACTGCCGGAAGCAGCCAGCCTTGCAGCGCTGATTCGCCTGGGGCTAGCCGCACTGCTTGGCTTTGGTATTGCCAAGATGCTGGTATCGCTGGGCTATAGTTGGGGAATATGGGCAGTGCGCGCCGTCGCACTGGTATGTTTCCTTGTCGCCCTCGAGCTTGCCTTGCGTACGGTCGCGCAATGCTTTCTCCCGCAACCCCCACCCGATGAGGTGGTCGGTGTGGCCACGAGCTCGATTGCGGGGCTTCTTCGTTTCTCCCATCCGGCGAACGTGCGGGATGCCGTTCGTCGTACGCTGGGCATCGATGTCACCCAGAGCTGGGCCTTGGGCTTTATTCGCCAAGCGATGTTGCCAGCCGTAGTCGCTTTAGGCATCGGGGCCTGGCTCCTGACCGGATTGACCGCGCTGCCGCTCAACAGCCGTGCGGTCTACGAGCAGCTGGGCCGGCCGGTTCGGGTGCTTGGACCTGGGCTGCATCTCTGCCTTCCTTGGCCCCTTGGCCGGTTATTGCCGGTTGAACTAGGCGCAATGCACGATCTCCCCGTGGGTGGCGGCGGCGCCGTTGCCGCCGAAACCGAGCCAGATAGTGATGCCGAGACTGCAATCATTGCAGGCAGCTCCCAAACTGCCGCATCGGGCTCGGGCGCGGACCGGTTGTGGGACCTGCCTCATCCCCAGGAGGCCACCTACCTGATCGCGAGCAACACGGGCGATCAACCCGGGTTTCAAGCGATCGACATCGACATGCGGATCGTTTGGCTGGTCGGCGAGAGCGATCGGGATGCGCTCGCTGCCGTCTACTCAGTTGAACAGCCAGAACGCCTCATCGATCATCTCGCTAGCCGATTGCTGGCGCGCCGTTTCGCAGGCAGCACGTTGTCCGCGGTGCTCGTCGAGGATCGGGCGGCCTTCATCCAGATCTTCCGGGATGAATTGCAATTCGAACTCGACAAATTGCGCACGGGCATTCGGCTTGCCGCGGTAGCCATAGAGGCGATCCACCCGCCGCCGGGTGCTGCCGGCGCCTATCACGCCGTGCTGGCTTCAGATATTCAGGCTCGCACCTCAATCGCCGAGTCGCGGGCCAGGGCAGGGCAGCAGCAGGCGCAAGCCCGTCAAACAGCTCAGTCGACTCAGGACGAGGCCTCGGTTAGCGCAGCTGAGATCGTCGGCGAGGCGCGCGCCCAAAACCGGGCTTTCGCCGCCGATTTTACAGCATGGGGCCGCGACCGGGAGTCATTTTTACTCGAACGCCGGCTCGAACGAATTGCCAAAGTGCTACCAGCGGCGCAGACGCTTATCGTCGATCACCGCCTGTCTCCGGCATCCTTGCCGCTCGTGGACCTGCGCTCAATGCCCGCTGTTTCGTTGCCGCCCTAGCAGTTTGCTGAAAAAGGAAGGCCACGGCCCTGCCCTGGACCCGCTGGGGCCGAAAGGCCCCAGACCCCCACCCACTAAGTGATTGGATTGCAAAGGCTCTGCCTTTGCTGGGGTCCAGGGGCAAAGCCCCTGGCCTTCTTTCGTTGCTTTACGAACGACCGACTTCAGCGTTTTTCCGCAGACTCCTAGAGCAGATCGCGCTCAACCGAATTGGGTGCAACTCTGGGAGCCGTAACCGGGTCCCATTGCGCGAGCACGATAGGGCCCGATGATATGATGCTCGAAAAAACAAAACTAGATCGATTCCAGCGATCTAGAGCAGATCGCGCTTGACTGGAAACGCTTGCGGTTCCAGGAGCACGTGCCCGGGTTCCCATCGCGCCGGCGCGATGGGGCCCGATGATGCTCGCAAAACAAAGCTAGAGCGCCTCCAGTCAGCATGGAAGCGCTCTAGAGCGCGATGGCTTGAGGCGGAATCGTGGGAAAGCCTGAATCGCGCTCTGAAAACCAAAGTTCCTAGAGCGGGGTAACCTCACTTAAGGTCATCCCGCTCTAGCCTCGGGGAGATAGTCCTTGCTGCATCACCACAACCATGACCACCACGGGTCAGACCACGACGAAGATAATCCGAATGATCGCACCGGTGGGCTGTCCCGCGTGTGGGGTGGGGCACGGTTCCTAATCGCGGGACTGGCGGTCTGCCTGGCCGTGCTCGCCGCCTGCCTGACGGTCGTGCGCCGGGGTGAGGCGGTTATCATTACCCGGATGGGTGATCCCATCAGAGTGATTGCCGAGCCTAATCTGGTGTTTCGAATGCCGGCGCCGATTGATGACATCAATCGAATCGATCTGCGCGTGCATGCGCTTTCGAGCGGGCTCCTGGATGTTGGCACCAAAGATGGCCTGCGTGTCTTGATGCAAGCCTATGTAATCTGGCGGGTCGACGACGCGCCCGATCAGCTTCGCCGGTTTTTACGTGCCGTACGGA
>JAFAHH010000352.1 GCA_019237355.1 Acetobacteraceae bacterium
TGACCACCCGGCAATATGCCCGACTAGTCTCTAGTCTCTAGCTGGGTTGCAACGATTGGCCTCGACCCGCACTTCTTGCCACGCGCTCGCTGCGACGCACCAAAGCGACGCTCATCTACCGTCGAACCGGCAAATTACGCGCCGTGCAGTTGCTGCTAGGACATACAAAGATCGACAGCACCATCAGGTATCTCGGCATCGAAGTCGATGATGCCCTCGCCATAGCTGAACAGGTTGACGTCTGAACTATAGGGGCAAAGCCGACTGGCTTTGCCCCTGCTTCAGGTTCACCCTGTGCCGTAACCGGACATCTACCGCTAACGAGGTTGTTAGGGCCAAATGAACTGTCGGCTACGCATCCAGTTCGTCGAGCAGCGCCTTTGCCTCTTTGAGATCGGGGGTGGCGAAGCCCTCGGTGAACCAGCCGTAGATCGGGGCGAGCAGGTCGCGGGCTGCGGCGCGGCGGCCCTGGCTGCGCCACAGTCGGGCAAGGCTCGCGGCGGCACGCAACTCCCACAGCTTGGCCTCCTGCTCTCGGGCGATGCCGAGGGCCTTGCGATACAGTTCTTCGGCGGCCTCGGCATGCCCCTGCCGCAGCACCAGCCGCCCCTTCTGCCGGTTCAGCTCGGCCGCGAACCAGCGTGCCCCGGTTCGCTCCGCGATCCCCAAGGCATCATCCAAGAGGGTCAGTCCTTCTTCAATTTCCCCTGCGATCTCACAGGCGTCGGCCAGTAGGGCTAAAAAATGGGGCATCCACAGCTCTGCCTGTCTGGCACGATAGGCGGTCGCGCCGGCGCGAAGCAGAGACATTCCCTCGACCAGATCATGCTGTTTCACTTTGACCCAACCTTGATAGACGGTCCCCTGCGCACCCCAATCCGCGAAACCCTGCTCAGTCGCGACGCCAGCGAGCTCGTCGGCCCGCTGGCCCAGGGTAGCATTATCTCCAACAAGCACCAGCAGTCTGCAACCCAATGCCAAAGTCACGGCCAAAGACGGCGAATGCGCCAGTTGCTGTGCCTCGGCAATGGCGGCGCGGCTCCGTGCCATTGCCTGGTCCGGAAAGCCGAGGCAGAAAAGGACCATCCCCAAATGCGCTTGTGCTACCAACTGCGGGTGGGTTCCGGTCTGACGCACGAGCGAGTGATGTGAGCGCGGATCGTAAAGCGCGAGCCCCGCTTCGAGATGCGATCGGGACGACGCAAACCTGCCAGCGTGCATCAGGTTCCGGCCGGATGATATGTGCCCCAGGACGAGCCCTCCTGAATCGTTGCGTCCGCGGCTCTGATCCAACAACTCCTGATCCAAGCGCAGCGCCAAATCCAACTCGCCGCGGTATGCGTGATAGCGCGACTGCCCATGGGGGATCCGGAGAAATTCCGCCGGAGAACCCAGCCGCTCCCACAGCTCTCGTGCACGGGCATAGGCATCACCCGTTTCCCGAGCGGAATGGCCTTCGACAGCGTTCAACACCGCACCCAGGGCACTGAAAAATTCGAGCTCATGCCGCTGGCGTTCGGGACCATCCGGCAACAGCGCCAGCTGGTCGATCCCCCGTTGATATTGCACAGCGGCTTCCTTCATCGCCGATTGCGCGACAGATCTCTGACCGGACTTCGCCCAGTAGGCAACGGATTTTTCCGCGAGCCCGGCCTCGGCGTATTGCTGCGCGAGAAGCTCGGGTTGGCTTTCTATGATCTCGGGGGAATGGGTCTCGAGCGCGTTGGCTATCTGCGCATGCAATTGCTGTCGGGCACTCCGCCGCAGGCTGCCATGCGCTGCGTCCTGCACCAGCGCGTGCTTGAAACTGTAGACCGCGTTGGGCGGCGTGCCTCGTTGAAAGACCAGTTCGGAAGCGACGAGCTGGGCCAGTGCGGCGCGCAATTCGTCCTCGGGAAGGCGGGATACCGCGCGCACCAGAGCGTAGGAAAACTGGCGTCCAATCGCCGCGCCGATCTGCGCCACCGTGCGCGCCGACCCCAGGCGGTCGAGCCGCGCCAGCAGCGAGGCTTGCAGGGTTGCAGGGATCGCAAACGGCTGCAACGGGCGGTCGAGCAGGTAGCGATCGTTCTCCTCGCGCAGCAAACCGCTCTCCAAGACGCTCTTGGTCAATTCCTCGACAAACAGCGGCACGCCGTCGGTGCGGTCGGCAATCTGCGAGACCACCTCGGCGGGTAACGTCTTGCTGCCGGCGATCT
>JAFAHH010000392.1 GCA_019237355.1 Acetobacteraceae bacterium
AATGGAAACCCGGTGCATGGGCCGCTCGCTCGGATCGTTGTTCGACCCCATTATGAAGCTGCCACCTGCAAGCGGCACCATCACGGGGCATGTCGGGCAATCGCGGAACTCGGCCCTATCCGTCAGGGACGCTGGTGGGATGGGCGAAGACGCCGCGGGAGCCCCGGGCGTCGGCTTGGGAGAAGGCGGTGCGGCAGGCTGCGTGGGAGCTGGCTTCGAGCCCGATCCCACTTTCCGGAGATGGCCGCCATAGACAAAGCCCGTGTTCCCGTCCGGGAGCAGCACCCGAACCCAATTCGAGCCCGTCACCAAGCCGGTTACTAGCGTGCGCTGCCCGCTCTCCACCTCGCCGACATAGGCCGAGTCCACCCTCGGCTCTGCATGTACGATCGCCGTTTCCAGGACGTCGTACGGCTCTTCGACTTCGCTGATCTGCTGGGCTGCTTCCTGCAGGCAGACCACGGAGGCGCTCTTCCCATCCTTCTGCTGCTGAGTCGCGAGCGCGTTCAGTGCCGCAGCCTTGTCTTTCACCGCCGCGTTGCAGCGCTCGACCGTTGGGTAGGAAATGCCAGGCTCCGCTTGGACCGCTTCGCAATTGGCGCCGCCGCTACATACGAGGATTGCAATAACAAAGGCGGAAGTCATGCTTCACTGTCCACAGCGATGGCGGCTCGGAACTCTAGAGCGGGACGACCTTAGGTAAAGCCATTCGGCTCTAGGCCTTTGGTTTTCAGAGCGCGATTCAGGCTTTCCGACGTTCCGCCTCAAGCCATCGCGCTCTAGCGGCCCTTCACTCCGCTGAGGACACGCGCGCCGAGGGGCTCGGCCGAACATAAATAGTGATCCTGCGGGAGAAGAGGGGTGGATTGTGCGGCACGTGATCGGCGTCGGCCATCAGGAGCTGCAGCGTGTGTCTGCCCGGCGGCAGCTCGATCACGGTCTCGGTTTCACCGAGGCCGAAATGTAAGTGGCTCTTGTCGCTTGGAATCGCCGAGGTCAAATCGGACGGCAGCGGGGCGTCAATCAACAAGTGGTGGTGACCCGTACCCGGCACGCGAACGCCCGATGGAGCGACGCCAATGTTCCGCGCCCCGAACCAAACCTTGAACCGCGTCGAGTGAATGACCGTTCCGTCCTGGGGCCATCCTATATACACGTATGCCCCTGCAGGGGAGGGCGTGCGCCCGTCGCGCGACTCTGCTTCACCGGAGCCTGCCGAGGCATGGTCGTGCTCCTCGCTGCCGGGCGAGGCGCCAGCAGGGGCCTGGGCGTGAGCGAGCGCTGGCGGAACGGCGATGAGGCAGGCCAGTGCAAGCAGGGGACCGCATATCCGTCTCTGCGCAGCAATCATCGTTCAGAGCCCTCCGGCGGCTACTCGGTAGCCACGATGGTGATCTTCCTGGAGTAGAGCGGCGGATTATGGGGCACGTGCTGGTCGTCTCCCAGTAAGAGCTGCAGTGTATGCCGCCCAGGTGGAAGCTCGATCAGGGCTTCGGTCTCCCCATGGCCAAAATGCAGATGGTTCTTATCATTGGGAATTGCTTCGTCGAGCGGAGGCAGGTCCACGTCGATGAGCAAATGATGATGCCCTGTGAACTGCTTATCGACGCCGGCCGGTGCGATCCCCGCGCCGCTCAACCCCATCCGAATCCAGAATTTCCCGCCACTGATTCTTTGCCCGTCTGAAGGCCATATGATGTACTCTCTGGCGTCCTGCGGCATCGGTTTGGGGGCCGCGAGCGCAAGGCCAGGCCCTATTGTGAGCATGCCGACGAGCAAGGCTAATTTTCTAGCTGAGCACATCGTTTCTCTTCCCAGAGGGCATCAACGATCCATAATTTGGGTTGTGTAGATCAAGGTTACCAAATCAGGGTTATTGCGCCGACCCTCAAAGCCGCGCTGTGCCGTGTGTCACTCAACAGGGGTCAATCCTATCTTTTTCACCGACCGTTGTGAGCGCTTAATCGGCTGATCTTGAGCCCTGGCACACCGCCCTCCTTCAAGGAGTGTTGATGGAAAGCACCAGCATTGGCAAGTACGAGATCCGGGCGGCCATTGGTCGCGGTGCGATCGGTGTCGTCTATGAAGGATGGGACTCCGTTCTCGCGCGCAAGGTTGCGATCAAGATACTACCGCTGCCTGGCACCGACGAGGAGACTTCGGAGAAGCGCTCCCGCTTCCTCCGCGAGGCTCAGGTGGCGGCCGGCCTGCATCATCCCAACATCGTCGGCGTCTATGATTACGGTGAGACGGAGTCCTCGTCCTACCTCGTTATGGAGCTCATAAGCGGCCAGTCGCTGAAGGCCATTCTGGAGAGGGGCGTGCGCCTCCCAACGGAAGAGGTGGCCGCAATCATGGACGGGCTGCTGGCGGGTCTACAGCACAGCCATGACCGGGGTGTCGTCCATAGGGACATCAAGCCCGGGAACATTCTCATCTCGAGCGAAGGGGCGGTGAAGATCGCTGATTTCGGGATAGCACGCCTCGAGAGCAGTGAAATGACCCAGGTCGGGGCGTTCCTGGGGACGCCGGCGTATATGTCTCCCGAGCAGGTGCGCGGTGACCGGGTGGACGCGCGTACGGATATTTACTCGGCGGCGGTCGTGCTCTGGCAAATGCTGGTGGGCCGACGCCCGTTCGAGGGTAGCACTGCATCGATATTGCACAAGATTGTTAGCGTGGAGCCGTCTTTGCCGCCGGATCTCCTCGCGACGGTCTCACCTCACATGGGTCCGATCCTTGCGAAAGCGCTCGCGAAACGTCCTGAGCAGCGATACGCCTCGGCGCGAGAATTCGCGCTCGTGCTGCGCAACGCGTTTCGCAGGGACGAGACCCTAGCTTCGCATCGGAAAGACCTGGACGAGGTCGATACGCGAATCGTCGCGCGGTCGGATGTGATCAGCCAGACCAAGGCGAGCATCGGGCGGGGCGACGGCGCTATATCGGGCTCTACCAATTCCGGGCAGGCGCGCAAACGCCGGCGCTTGCTTCTACCTGTCACGACGGCTTGCCTCCTTGTTGCGGGCGCTGGATGGTGGGTGCTCGCCGTGCCTCATGGACCGGCAACGGCGCCCACGCTCGGCGCACACAACGATGCTACTCTTCGCGGCCCGCCCGCCCTAACGGAGCCGCCATCACACCCGCAAGCAACGCCGAGCAAGCCCGGGCTAACGCTCAAAGCGGCGCTCAGCGACGCCATCGCAGGGCTTCCTTGCTCGCTCCTCTCCGTCGCCTCGGGCGACGGTGGAGGGTTCGGGGTAGGCGGACTGACAGCGCTCGGGGATGCCTCGGAACTGGAGATACGGGCCGTACTGGGCCGAGTCATTGCCAAGGCAGCCGCATCGGCGCCGATTGCCTGGAACATTCGGCACGTGCAGGGGCCGTACTGTTCGGTGCTTGACGTGCTGCGATCAGCGCGCGGGGAAGGCTCCGATGCCGGACCCGGCCCGCTGCTTTCGCTCGCCGAGCCGGCGGCACACCTTATGGAGGGACAAACGGCTCAGCTTAAGGTAGCTGCGCCGGGTGCGGGTGGGTCGATGCTGCTGGACTACTTTGGCCCGGATCGTTCCGTGACCCATCTGCTGGATGAGGGAGTGGCAGCCCTAGGGGCCTCCCAGGCGGGCACGTCCGTCAGCGAAGCTGACCCGGCGGCGGATCGAACAATCACAATTCACGCGCCTCGCGGGGACGGCCTCGTAACACTCATCACCTCGCCGTTGCCTGTTTTTGGCCAGCGCCGGCCCTCGGTCGAAGACGCTTCAACCTACCTGCAGGACCTTAAGGCGAGTCTGGGCAGGCTTGGCGAGCAGGGCCGTCGGGTAAATGTCGAAGCCCTCGCGATTGAGGGGATGCCCCAATGAAGCGATGTCTCGAGCCGGAATTGATCCTGCCGCGGCCTGAAAAGACGTCCGTTTCAGCGCCGCGATGAGCCACAGGAGCAGCGCCCAAAATCTATTCCGGATGCGCAGCGCACTTTGCAGATCTGGCGAAGGCAGGGCCGTCAACAAGGAACCGGGTCCTCCTCGAACTTAACAACGGAGCCTCGGCGCACCCGAAGCTGGCGTTCGGGGGATTGCCCGGATACCGAATCCTCGCGCCCAGCGCTGGCACCTCGCCTTGGAGCTGCGGAGCAGAACGAGACCCGGTGTACGCGACGCACAACGTCGAACCCTCGTGCTCCTAGAGCGCGATCGCTTGACCTCGACCTGAGGACATCATGCTCTTGAGACGGCGGCGAACGCGCCGACCCTCGTCGCCTTCTCGCTCGCCCAATAGGTGTTGTTGTGCGTCCACGCGAGGGGTCGGTGGAAGCAGAATCTTCCTTCAGTGATCCGGGAGCCAGATCTCCAAAGTGCCCGGCCGGGGCCTCGGGCGAAAACCCGAGTAGTTCTGGAGACGCCACCTCCCGAACCCACTTGGTAACGACTTACCCACCGTGCGCGCAGCCCGGCGGTCTTCGTCGTAGAAATACCGGATCGTCAGAATCCGCGGCACGTCGGGAACTACGCGGGCCTCAATGGCGCCAAACTGCGGCGACAATGCTGGGGCTATCCGTTCCGCGCCGGCCGCGGCAGCCGGAGATCCCGCAAGATAATGAATGACCACCCGCGGCCCCGCCGCGACTGCAGCAGAAGGCGGGCTCAGCGATATAGGTGGGGGCAGCGGGGCGGCGCTGGTAGCGCGCGAAGGCTGCTGGTTCAGTGCCTGCTGCGTTGGCGTCCATTGCTTTACCGGACCGGCAAATGCAGGAGACGCACTCGCGGCTGGGGCTGGCCGGCCGGCCTCAAGAGGAACACCCGGTTGTGCTGACGGCGTCCCGGGCTGTTGCGCAGGGTTACGGGTCGCTAGCCCGTGAGCGAGAAACACGGCAAA